>NZ_JABWQS010000021.1:0-102634 GCF_014268545.1 Pseudomonas sp. SWRI81 | reverse complement strand
ACATTGGAATGCATTTGAACTGTGAGACCAGGCTCGTTCCCACATTGGAATGCATTTGAACTGTGAGACCAGGCTCGTTCCCACATTGGAATGCATTTGAACTGTGAGACCAGGCTCGCTCCCACATGGAATGCATTTCAACTGTGGGAGCGAGCCTGCTCGCGAATGGCCGCACCTCGGCCCAGAGTGAACACGCCGGGCCCTATCGTTTCTTGCTGCTGTGTCATTCAACGCAGCACGTAGTCGTCCGGTTGCGGCGCGGGCGGCAGCGGCGACACGCCAAGTTCGTACAGCACGTCGCGCTCCAGCGTCCGCACCAATGCGTCGGTCGGCAGGTCGTTTTCATCGCGGCCGAACGGGTCTTCCAGTTCGTCGGCAATGGCGTCGAAGCCGAAGAAGGTGTAGCTGACAATCGCCGTGAACAGCGGCGTCAGCCAACCGAGGGATTCTGCCATGGCGAAGGGCAGCAGAAGGCAGAACAGGTAAATCGTGCGGTGCAGCAGCAGGGTGTAAGGGAAGGGCAGTGGCGTGCTTTTGATCCGGTCGCACACGGCCTGGGCCTGGGTCAGGCTGGTGAGGTGATTGGCCAGCAGTTGATAGCGCCATGGCGACAGTACGCCAGCCGATTCCAGCGCTGAACACTGGCGCCCGACCTGATGGATGATCTGCCCGCAGTGATCCGGCGCAGCCCCATCGATCGGCGGACTGACCCAGTCGGCACTGGCCCGCGCCTCGCTTTCGCCGCGCAACCGCGCGTTCAGCGCATGGGCGAAACCGCACAGGTTGCGCAACAGCGGCGCGCGCAGGCTGGCGTCATCGATGCCTTGGGTCTCGCGCATCACCGAGCGCACGCGCAACAGCACCTCGCCCCAGGCTTTGCGCCCCTCGTACCAACGGTCATAACAGGCGTTGTTGCGAAAACTCAGGAAAATCGACAGCGACAGGCCGAGCAAAGTGAACGGTGTCGCGTTGATCTTGGCGAAATAGCTCGGCACAAGAAGTTCGATCAGCACGATCGCCGCCGCCAGCAGCGTCAGCATCAGGGTGCGCATGGCGATGCGTTTGGCGATCGAGCCTTTGAGGGTGAACAGTACGGCGAACTGATTGGGTCTCGGTCTGACGATCATCGCGCGGTCCCGGTTACGCGGCGGGTCAGCCGCCGGTCATGTTCATGAACCGCACCACCTGCACGTCGTCGTTGACTTCGAAGTTGTGCCGATACGGCTTGAGTTTCATTGCCTCGATGATCGCGTTTTCCAGGCGCTCCGGATGGCCTGGATGGGCGCGCAACACTGCTTTGAGGTCCATCGAATGCTCGTTACCCAGGCACAGCAGCAGGCGACCTTCGACGGTCAGGCGCACGCGGTTGCAGGTGCCGCAGAAGTTGTGGCTGTGTGGCGAGATAAAGCCCAGGCGAATGTTCGGTGCTTGGGCAACGCGCCAATAGCGCGAAGGCCCTTGGGTCGATTCGGCCGAATCGATCAGGGTAAATCGCTCGGCGATACGCTCGCGAACCTGCGCGCTGGAATAGAACGACTCGGCACGGCTGTGCTCGGCAATCGCCCCGAGCGGCATCTCTTCGATAAAGGAGATATCCAGGTCGCGGTCGATGGCAAAACTCACCAGATCGTTGATCTCATGGTCGTTGCGCCCCTGCATCACCACGCAGTTGAGCTTGGTGCGGGTGAAGCCGGCAGCGCGCGCGGCATCAATGCCTTCGATGACCTGCGCCAGGTCGCCGGTGCGGGTCAGTTCCTTGAAACGCTGCGGGTCGAGGCTGTCGAGACTGATGTTGAGGCGCTTGACCCCGGCTTCGAACAACGGCTTGGCCAGCCGACCCAACTGCGAACCGTTGGTGGTCAGGCACAATTCACGCAGGCCGGGCAGGGCAGCGATCTGTTCACACAGTTGCACGACGCCGGGTCGAATGAGCGGTTCGCCGCCGGTCAGGCGGATTTTGCGCGTGCCCAAGGCGACGAAGCTTTGCGCGACCTGGAACAGCTCTTCCAGCGTGAGGATTTGCTGGCGCGGCAGAAATCGCATGTCCTCGGCCATGCAATAGACGCAGCGAAAATCACAGCGGTCGGTGACCGACAGGCGCAAATAGTCGACGCGGCGGTTGTAACCATCGATCAATTCACGCTCTGTCATAGGCCGCCTCGTGGGTGTTGGACGCCGGTATCGGGCGCAGACTGCGCAGGGTAAGGGGCGCTCGTCGTGCCGTCCAATCACTCTGGCTGACCGAGTGATTGACGGCGTCGATGAGGGTGGTCACTGCGCGCCGAACATTGCCGTCCAGTAAATGCCGGCATTGCTCTTCGGGTCGGTCGCATACGCCGCGCCGAGTTCTTTGTACTGCGGGTTCATCAGGTTCGCACAGTGGCCGGGGCTGGCGAGCCAGCCTTCGACGACCTTGTTGGCGCTGTCTTGTCCGGCGGCGATGTTCTCGCCGACCAGTTGCCCGCTGTAGCCGGCGAGTTCGGCGCGGTCGCCCGGAGTGCGGCCGTCGCCGTCCTTGTGGTCGAGGTAATTTTTATTGGCCATGTCGCGGCTGTGATCCTGGGCGACGGTGGCCAATGTCGCGTTCCAGGCCAGCGGGGCCGCCGCGGCAAACGCCTGAGCGCCGCATTGGCGCGGCTGGCTGCGGGCGGTGTTGAGTTGCGCCAGCAGTTTTTGCCCTTCACTTTGCGCATCGCCCAGCTGCGCCGAGAGCAACGGCCGCGCCAGCACGATGCGCCAGTCGCGATCGACGCGGCTGACGCCGACATCGACGAACTGCGGATCAAGCACGACCTGACAGAAGCTTTCCTTGATCGCCTGCATCGCCGACGTCGCATCGCGCGGGCCGTTGAGGGTGATCGCCTGGACGTTGACCATCGGGTAACGGGCGCTGGCCATGGCTTGCTGCAGATCGACCGCACCGCTCGCCGGCAGGCGCAGGCGTGGGTCGGCCGCCAGCGGTGGCAGTTCGTTCGACGCCTGGCTGCCGCAACGCTGCGGCTGGCTGCGATAGCTGTTGATCGACTCGATCAATTGCAGTTCATCGGCAGCCAGCGCCGAGGCGGCAAACACCACGCCCAGCGACAACGCGGCACAACGCAAAACCGATGGCATGAAACGCATGGAAATCTCCCTTGAGCGCAATGCGCCCATGATGCGCGAAAGGCCCCCGGTGAGCGCAATGTCTTTTTCTTTTCCAATGGTTTTTTCTACGCCACGATGCCCGCCAATTGTCCGGCTACAATCTGCGCAGGCCCCCGAAATCCGGGCGTCTCACCGACGTAACACTTGGCCCGCTGCGGGCGTTGAGGGAATCCACAATGCGATTAAAAGGCCTGACCGGCTGTTTCGTATTAACCCTGTTGATCCACGCAAGCCCGGCGAACGCGCAGGCGCCGATCGAGGCCAAGGCTGAACAAAAAGCCGAGGTGCTGGAGGAGAAAGCGGCGGACAACGTCAGTGCGCCTGCGCCGAAGTCCGAAGCGATCACGCCGACCGAGGCGCAAGCGGTAGACCCGGCCGGCGCCGCGCCGCTGGACGATCCGCTGACCTGTCTGGCGCGCAGCATCTATTGGGAAGCCAAGGGCAAGGACACCCCGGAAATGGAAGCTGTGGCGAGCGTGGTGATGAATCGCCTCGGCCACCAAGGCTTTCCCGACACGGTGTGCGCGGTGGTCAAGCAAGGCTCGGAGAGCGGCAACTGCCAGTTTTCCTGGTGGTGCGATGGCAAGCCTGATCAGGTCAAGGAAGATGCCGAATACGCACTGGCCAAGGAAATCGCCGGCAAGGCGTTGAACCGCCAGCTCAAGGACCGCACCCGCGGTGCCCTGTATTTTCATGATCGCGGCGTGCACCCGAGCTGGGCGAAGGCGTACCGCAACACGGCGCAGACCGGCAGGTTTCTGTTCTACAAACCTGCCGGCGGCGGCGCGCGTTAACTGGCGTGGGTGCTGAGAATGCTCGCCACTTGCTGCGGCTGGCAGTTCAGATAAGGCGACTTTTGCAGCCAGCGATGGTCGGGATACCACGAGAACATGAACTGGCCATTCTTCAGGCGGTCGATCACTTGTCTGGCAATCTGCGGCCGCACGGCCGGGCAGCCCTGGCTACGGCCGATGCGCCCCTGGCGCTTGCTCCATAACGGGTTCACGTAACTGGCGGCGTGGATGACGATGGCGCGGTCCCGGGCCAGGTCATTGAAGCCCGGCTCAAGGCCGTCCATGCGCAGCGAATAGCCGTGGGTGCCTTCGTAGCTTTCCTGGGTGCGGAACAGGCCCAGGCTGGACTGATAACTGCCTTCACGATTGGAAAATTGCGTGGCGAAGTTTTCCCCGGAGTTGGAACCGTGGGCGACCAGGTCGCGCAGCACCAGCTTCTTTTTGCTCAGGTCGAAAATCCACAGGCGGCGCTCGGTGGACGGTCGCGAGTAGTCGATGATCGCCAGATGACGCGAGGGCCGGGCGCCGTTGTTGACTGCGCATTGCATGGCGCTCAATGCACCTTTGAGCGCATGGGGATTGAGTTCCGGCGCGGCTTGGGCGAGGCTGGTGTAGAGAACCGGCGATGGCTTGCCGGCGGCAAATACTGGACTGGTCACGGCGACAAGGGTCGCGGTGGTCAACAGGAGTCGGCGCAAAAACGTCAACATTTTATAAAGTGTCCTCACTGGCGACATAAACGGCACTTTTGGTTCCTGACTCCCAGTCGTTACCCGCAGGCCCGAAGATCGAGCCTGACTGTTCAGCGCAGCTAATGTAAGGTTGACCGTCATCGAGACGGCCATGGATTGGAGTAAAGCAGTTGTTCAAAAAGTACGCATGCTACTTGAGCATTTGTTTGCTCGCTGCGCCGTTTGTCGCTTGCGCTGAGGAGCCGCTGCCATCCTTGCCGACGCTGGCGCCGCCGCCTGCGCCAATTCCGGTCGAGCCACGCAGCCCGTTACACGCGGTCATGATCAGCTTGCCGCAGTCGTGTCCGGCCATCGCCGGGCAGCTCAGCGGCCCGGCACTGACACAACTGCAGGCGTTCTATGAACAACAGGGCTGGATGCCGGTCTGGGCGCAGGACCCTGCACGATTGCCGACGTTGCGCGCGCAATTGCAACTGTTGGTTGACGATGGCCTGAATCCGAATCGCTATGCCGTCGCGACCACCGCGCCGCAGGATGGCGAGTTATGCGCCGACATCGATATCAGCCGCCAGTACCTCCAGGCGTTGCAGGACCTGCATTACGGGCGCCTGCTGCAAGCGCATTTCGAGCCGCTGTGGCGCGTCGACGGCCCGCCGCATGATCGTCAGGCGCAACTGCTGAGCATTGCCGTGCCCGGGCTGCACGATATAGCGGCGGCGTTCGAGCTGGCCCGTCCGCATCTGGTCCAGTACCGCAACCTGCGCCACCTTTATGCGGCGCAACGACTGCAGGCCTTGCCGCAGTGGCAGTCCATCGGCAGCGGCCCGCTGCTGCGCCCGGCAATGGAAGACCAACGCGTGCCGGAACTGGCCAAGCGTCTGCACAGCGAAGGCTATCTGCCTGAGCCGGTCGCGTCCGGCAACGCCTACGAAGGCGAACTGGTGGACGCGGTGAAAAGTTTTCAGGCCAACCACTCGCTGCAGGCTGACGGCGTGGTCGGCCCGGGGACGATTGCCGAACTGAATATCAGCCCGCTGACCCGCCGCGATCAGTTGCGCATCAACCTTGAGCGGTTCCGCTGGCTGGCGCAGGACATGGAAGCCGACGGCCTGTTGGTCAACGTCGCCGCCGCAGAACTCACGCTTTATCACGGCGGCCAGCCGGTCTGGCAAACCCGCACTCAGGTGGGCCGGGCGGAGCGCCAGACGCCGCTGCTCAAATCCCGCGTCACGCGGCTGACCCTCAATCCGACATGGACAGTGCCGCCGACCATCTGGAAAGAAGACAAACTGCCGGAAATCCGCAAGGACCAGACCTTTCTCAGCCGCCATAACCTGCAAGTGCTCGATGCCAACGGCCAACCGTTGGCGGCGGCGGACATCGATTGGGACAATCCCGGCAATGTCCTTTTGCGACAGGACGCTGGCCCGCGCAATCCGCTGGGGCAAATGGTCATTCGCTTCCCCAACCCGTTCTCGGTCTACCTGCACGACACGCCGAGCAAGGCGCTGTTCGACAAGGGACCGCGGGCGTTCAGCTCCGGATGCGTGCGGGTCGAACACCCGATGCAATTGCGCGATCTGCTACTCACCCCGGCGGAAAAGGCCCGTACCGAAACCCTGCTCGCCAGCGGCAGCACCCACGAATTCCGCCTGTCGGCCCCGGTGCCCATCCTGATGACCTACTGGACCGCACAGGTCGACAGCGCAGGCCAGGTGCGTTATGCGCCGGACATCTACAGCCACGACAGCGCGCTGTTGGTAGGGCTTGATCGGGCGCATTGAGGGTGGGATCGGTGGCGTTCAGGAATTGTGTGGCTGGCACCGGACCCTTGTGAGAGTGGGCTTGCTCACGAAGGGGGCGGTGCATTCACCATCGATGCTGGCCGACCTGACGCCTTCGTCGGAACGCCGCCCGGAGCAAGCCCGCTCCCACAAGGAATTGGGGGGCGCGGCGGGGTTGTGGCTGGCATCGGGCCAGCGTGGGAGTGAGCTTGCTCACGAAGAGGCCGGAACATTCAGCATCGAGGTTGCCTGACCTGACGCCTTCGTCGGAACGCCGCCCGGAGCAAGCTCGCTCCCACAAGGAATTGGGGGGCGCGGCGGGGTTGTGGCTGGCATCAGGCCAGTGTGGGAGTGAGCTTGCTCACGAAGAGGCCGGAACATTCAGCATCGAGGTTGCCTGACCTGACGCTTTCGTCGGAACGCCGCCCGGAGCAAGCTCGCTCCCACAAGGAATTGGGGGGCGCGGCGGGGTTGTGGCTGGCATCGGGCCAGTGTGGGAGTGAGCTTGCTCACGAAGAGGCTGGAACATTCAGCATCGAGGTTGCCTGACCTGACGCTTTCGTCGGAACGCCGCCCGGAGCAAGCTCGCTCCCACAAGGGATTGTGGGGCGCGGCGGGGTTGTGGTTGGCATCGGGCCAGTGTGGGAGTGAGCTTGCTCACGAAGAGGGGCATGAGGTTCTGGTGGCCCAAATCGCATCCCACAGTGGATAGTCGTCAAGCTTTTGCACCAAGCCTGCCCGCAGGGGGTTGGCCACCACATATCGAGCCATTTGTACCAGATCGTCGTCCCGCCTCAGTGCACGATCATGGAAGCCCGGTTGCCAGAGACTTCCCTCTCGACCCGCAGCCATATTCACCACCCGCGCGCTCAAGGATTTTGTTCTCTGCATCAATTCACTCAGGGACCCACGCTTCAAATCGATCAACCAGTGAAAGTGGTCCGGCATGACAACCCAGGCCAGCGAATCAGCGAAGCCCAGCTCCTGAGCTTGGCGGAATTGCTCTGCGACCAATCTACCCAATGCAACTTGTCTGAAAACAGGTGCGCGGAATAGCGTATTTGCGGTTAATAAATATATACGGTTGGGTTCGTCATAACGGCCGAGACGCAAACGATGTGAGGCTGATAGTTTTGGCATTCCCTTGCCCTTTCAAGAAGAACTGAAAGGTTAGATCTGTAGATAGAGAGGTACGGGAAGGATTGTTGGCAGGATGTGTCTGTTGAAAACCGTTCAGACTGATCGAAGAGACCGTCTGATCAGACGCCTTCGTCGGAACGCTGCCCGGAGCAAGCTCGCTCCCACATGAGATCGGCGCTATCGAGATATTTTGTGTCAGGCCGAAAAACCTGCGGGAGTGGGCTTGCTCACGAAGAACGATGACACGGTCTACCCCTTCGCCACCCGCCACAAATACCAAGCCGCGACCGTGCGGTACGGCCGCCACGCCTGGCCGATGTCGATCATTTGCTTGCGCGTCGGCTGCACCTCCAGGCCTTTCAAGCGCCGATAGCCTTCGCGCACGCCGAAGTCATCTGCCGGCAGGATATCCAGGCGTTCCAGGCTGTAGATCAGCAGCATTTCCACGGTCCAACGGCCGACGCCGCGCAGGCTGATCAGGCGCTCGATCAGCGCTTCGTCGGCCATGGCTCGGGCCGTGGCGTAATCCGGGACCACGCCGTCCAGTGTCGCCTGGGCTATTCCCTGGATCGTCGCGATCTTGCTCGCGGAAAACCCGCAACTGCGCAGCCGCGCGACATCGCAGGCGAGGATTTGCGCCGGACGCGGAAAGGGTTGTTCGGGGAACAACCCCACCAGTCGGCCGATAATCGCATCACCGGCCTTGGCATGCAGTTGCTGATAGGCAATCGCCCGCACCAGCGACTCATAAGGATCGCGCGCTGGATGAGGTTGGTGCCGGCACGGGCCGACGGCGCTGATGTGGCGCTGCCAGTCGGCATCCAGCGCGGCGAGAAAGGCGCTGGCGGCTTGGTAGGCCTCAGGCATGCTCGTTCAGCAAGCCGTCGGCTGTACCGCTGAGGTGATGAATGTCGAGCGTACTCATCGAAAATCCCTTTTTATTGACTGAAAGGAGTGCGTCAGAAAGCCAGTTGTTGCGTCAGTTGCAGCGCCGCGTTTTCCAGCCTGAGCAGAAAGGCCTTGCGCGGCTGCCCTCCACCATAGCCGGTCAGGGAGCCATCTGCGCCGATCACCCGATGACACGGCACCACGATCGACAGCCGATTATGTCCGTTGGCCAGACCCACCGCACGGCTGGCACCGGGTTTGCCCAGTTGCGCGGCAATGGCGCCGTAGGTGCTGGTGTGTCCGTAGGGAATTTGCAGCAGCGCCGCCCAGACCTCGCGGGCGAACGCGCTGCCCGGCAAGTGCAGCGGCACGCTGAACTCGCTGAGTTTGCCCGCAAAATAATCCGCCAGTTGCGCCTCGATCTGCTGCAAATGCGCGTTATGCCCCGGTGCCACGGCGTAGCCATAACGGTTTTGCAGGGCTTCGACTTCGCGGGTCAATGCCGGCCGGTCAAGAAACTCCAGCAGCACCAGGCCACGCCGTTCGGCCATGGCAATCATTGGCCCCAGCGGGGTGGTCAGCCGCGTGAACAGCAGCGGCTCGCTGTTGGCGGCGCGTCCTGGAGTGATGTGAAAGGATTTCTGAAAGGCGTCGCGAAAACCGCTGAGCGACTCGTAGCCAGAGTCGAACGCGGCGTGGTCAATCGAGGTGCCTTGCTTGATCCCGCCCAGAGCCATGCCCAGTCGGCGCGTGCGCAGCCAGGCGTGGAAAGTCATGCTGAAATGCTGTTTGAACCAGCGCCTCAGCTTCAGCGGTTCGATGCCTTCGGCCAGCAACTGCGCGTCGCTCCAGCGGCGCTCGGGGTCGGCATCCACGGCGCTGAGCAGGCGCTGCACCCAGTCCGGGGCGACGGCCGCCGCGTCCAGCGGTTTGCAGCGCAGACAGGCGCGATACCCGGCGCACAGGCACTCGTCGGCGTGTGCGAAAAATTCGACGTTTTCCGGTTTCGGCTTGCGCGCCGTGCAACTGGGGCGGCAGAAGATACCGGTGGTTTTCACCGCCGTGAAGAACACGCCTTCATAGGCAGTGTCGCGTTCAAGCATGGCGCGAACCATTTCGGCGTGGGGCGGCAGGACAGCGGTCTGTATGTTCATGGCTTGAGAGTAAATCCGCTTTGTCGATGGCTCCACCGGAAAATCGACAGTGAATTCCCGCAAGCCCTGAACTACTGTAGAGGCGGGTGCAAGCTGCGATCTTTTCAGGTGTAAAGCAACCGTTCACAACCTGCGCCAACCCCATCGGAGTGAGGCATCGACTATGCACCCGTTTACCCTGCGCCACATCGACCATATCGTGCTGCGCGTCGCCGACTTGCAACGCAGCATCGACTTTTACCGCCAGGTCTTGGGCGCTGAGATGGTCAGGCACAACGAGCCGCTGGGGCTGGTGCATCTGCGCGCCGGGACTTCGATGATCGATCTGGTCGACCTTGAGGGCGAACTCGGCCGCAAGGGCGGTGGTGCTGCGCAGGCGCAGCGGCGCAACGTCGACCACTTCTGCCTGCGCATCGAGCCGTTCGACGAAGCAGCGCTCACTGCGCACCTGCAATCGTTCGGGCTGGACGTGGAAAAAGCCGCCAGACGTTTCGGCGCCGAGGGTTACGGTTTGTCGCTGTACTGCTTCGATCCGGATGGCAATCAGGTCGAACTCAAAGGCGCCAGCGAAGCGCCAGATTGATGCTGGCGCGCTTCAGGAGGCATGCACCGTTGGTCTCTTGCATTGCACTCGACGCTTGCACGGCATTCCAAACAAGTCCGATCCATACTTTTTGGAGGCAGCCAATGAGCAACCCATCCAGCAGCGACAAACCGCTCGATGACACGGTCAATCCGAATGACGACGGTTTCGTCCTTGGCACCGCCGGGCGCGATGAAGACCCGAACGCCACCACCGACTGGGACCACGCCGGTGCCGGCGGCGATGTGATGACCCCGGCCGATAGTCGCGGTCTGCCCGGTTACCCCGGGGCTGAAAAAAACGACCCGACACGGCCCGCGCCTGACACCCGTGTGCCGGCCAACGGCGATCCATCTGTGCAGAACGACACTGCCGATTGAGCCGGTTCGCGGACCGGTACACCCCAGGAGGCTTCCCATGAAAAATCCGATGCGCCCCTGTGCGCTGCTCGCGTTGACCCTCGCAATCGGCAGCGCCCAGACGTATGCCGCAGAAACCAAACGAGTCGATGTCATGCTGGTGGGCGGCGGCATCATGAGTTCGACACTGGCGGTCTGGCTCAGCGAGCTGGAGCCGGGTTGGTCGATGGAAATGGTCGAGCGCCTGGACAAGGTCGCCGAGGAAAGCTCTAACGGCTGGAATAACGCGGGCACCGGCCATTCGGCGCTGGCCGAGTTGAACTACACCCCGGAAAAAGACGGCAAGATCGACATCACCAAGGCCGTGGAAATCAACGAGGCGTTTCAGATTACCCGGCAGTTCCTGGCCTGGCAGGTAAAAACCGGGGTGTTGAAGAACCCGCGCTCGTTCATCAATTCGACGCCGCACATGAGCTTTGTCTGGGGCGACGACAACATCCGCTTTCTGAAAAAACGCTATGAGGCCTTGCAGGCCAGCCCGTTGTTCCGCCCGATGCAGTATTCCGAAGACCCGCAACAGATCCGGCAGTGGGTGCCGCTGATGATGGAAGGGCGCGACCCGGCGCAGAAAATCGCGGCGACCTGGACGCCGATCGGCACGGACGTCAATTTTGGCGAGATCACCCGGCAGTTCGTTGGGCACCTGCAAAACCGCGACAATTTCTCGCTCAAACTATCGACGGAAGTGCGCGACATCACCCGCAACGACGACGGTTCATGGCACGTCGAGTACAAAAACCTCAAGGACGGCACCACGGCCGCCACCGATGCCAAGTTCCTGTTCATCGGCGCCGGCGGTGCGGCATTGCCGCTGCTGCAGAAATCCGGCATCGAGGAAGCGAAAGACTACGCGGGGTTTCCGGTCGGTGGCTCGTTCCTCGTTACCGACAACCCGCAAGTGGCGCAGCAACACATGGCCAAGGCCTATGGCATTGCCTCGACCGGGGCGCCGCCGATGTCGGTGCCGCATCTGGACACGCGGGTGCTCGATGGCAAACGGGTGATTCTGTTCGGCCCGTTCGCGACGTTCTCGACCAAGTTTCTCAAGGAGGGTTCGTATTTCGATCTACCGGCCAGTACCACCCTGCATAACCTCTGGCCGATGGTGCGCGTCGGCGTGCGCGAATTCGATCTGGTGCAATACCTTGCCGGCCAGTTGATGCAATCGGACGACGACCGTTTCGCCGCGCTGCAAGCCTATTTCCCTCAGGCGAAGAAAGAAGACTGGCGGTTGTGGCAGGCGGGTCAGCGCGTGCAGATCATCAAGAAAGATGAGCAGCAGGGTGGGGTGCTCAAGCTGGGCACCGAGGTGGTGGCCTCGAAGGACGGCAGCATCGCCGCACTGCTCGGCGCCTCGCCGGGGGCCTCGACTGCGGCGCCGATCATGCTCGATCTGATGGGCAAAGTGTTCAAGGACAAACTGGCGTCTGCGCCGTGGCAGGACAAGTTGCGTCAGATTGTCCCCAGCTACGGCACGCGGCTGAACGAACATCCCGAGCAGGTCATGCAGGAGTGGCGTTACACCAGCGAAGTGCTGCAACTCACGCCACCACCAGCCATTGACCCGGCGCAGCCGGTGAACCCGCCGACCCACATCGACGCGGTGCAGCAGAAACACCTGGACAGCGATCCGGATCTCAAGCCTTGACCTCGACGGGGCTGGCGCCGGGCGAACTTTTGTCCTCCGGCGCAACTCTGACCTGGGTGACATGACGGTAGAAAAAGCGGGCCATGTGGTCAGTTTGGGCGTGCGCCGTGATAAATTTGCTCGCGTTGCGCGAACCCCCAATGGCCCAGGCGGCCCCACCTAGAGCGACCTACATGCAAGTAAAGGCCCGTGAGGTTTATGTGCCACCGGTACTGCAGGATTTGCGCGCCGGTACTGCCGAACTGCATATCGCACTGGAAAAACGCCTCCCTTTTTTTTCCGATACCCTTGATATCAACGCTTTCAAACGGTTGATGCAGGCCTATTACGGCTTTTATCAGCCGCTGGAGCAGGCGCTGCTCGACAGTGGCTTGATCCCGGACGATTTTGACCTGACGCCGCGCTTGAAGGCTGCAACCCTGTACGCTGACCTGCAGACGCTAGGCGCTGCGTCCACAACGCTGCCAATGTGCCGCGAGCTGCCGCTGATCAGCGCCAGCGCCGCCAGCCTCGGCGTGTTGTACGTGCTTGAAGGCGCGACGCTGGGCGGGCAGATCCTGCGCCGGGAAATCGCTGCGCGGCTGAATCTGGACGCCGACAACGGTGCCGCTTTTCTCGACATTTACGGCGCAGCCACCGGCCGGCGCTGGCGCGATTTCATCGAATACCTGGGCAGCCGCCCCCTGGACGCCGCCGAACGCGCGGCTGTCGTCGCTGCGGCACAAACCACATTCAGCTGTTTCGAGCGCTGGCTCGAAAGCCAGGAGGTACTGGCATGACCCCGCAAGACCAGGACGCTTTTGAAGAACTGCTGGCCAACTGCGCCGACGAACCGATCCGCTTTCCCGGCGCGATCCAGCCCCACGGTCTGCTGTTGACGTTGAGCGAACCATCGCTGCAGATCATTCAGGTCAGCGCCAACGTCGAAACCCTGCTGGCGCGCACGCCGCAATCGCTGATTGGTCAGCCGCTGCACAGCCTGATCGGCACTGAACACACCGCGCAAGTGCTGGATGCTTTGGCGCAGTCGGCGTTTTCCGAGGCGGCGCCGTTGCATTTCGAACTCAACGGCACCGCGTTCGAGGGCCTGTTGCATCGCCATCAGGGTGTGCTGATTCTGGAGCTGGAAATCCACGTCAAAAACTCCCAGCCGCGCAATGTCGCCGGGATCAACATCCATCTGGGTCGCATGCTTCAGCGCCTGCAAGCCGCGACCACGTTGCAGGCGTTGTACGACATCAGCGTCAAGGAAATCCAGGCAATGACCGGTTACGACCGGGTGCTGATCTACCGTTTCGAGGAAGAGGGCCACGGCCAGGTCATCGCCGAAGCGTCCGACCCGTCAATGGAAGTGTTCAACGGCCTGTTCTTCCCGGCCTCGGACATTCCCGAGCAAGCGCGCGAGTTGTACCGCACCAACTGGCTGCGAATCATCCCCAACGCCGATTACCAACCGGTGCCGCTGGTGCCGAAGCTGCGCCCCGACACCCAGACGCCGCTGGACCTGAGTTTCGCCACCCTGCGTAGCGTCTCGCCGATTCACTGCCAGTACATGAAGAACATGGGCGTGCTGTCGTCCATGAGTATCTCCTTGCTCAAGGGCGACCGCCTTTGGGGCCTGATCAGCTGCGGCAATCGCCAGCCATTGCACGTGCCCCACGAACTGCGCATGGCCTGCCAGACCATTGGCCAGGTGCTGTCGCTGCAGATCAGCGCCATGGAAACGCTGGAACTGACTCGCCAGCGTGAAGCAAAGGTCGAGGCGCTGGCGCTGCTTAATCAGGCAATGATCGACTCGTCGCAGAGCGTCTTCGATGGTCTCGCGCAGCATCCCGCGACGCTGATGGCGCTGGTCGAAGCTGACGGCATAGCAATGATCGAAGACAAGCAGTTGCACCGTTACGGCAACTGCCCGGAGCCGGAAGAAATTCGTGCCCTGCACAAATGGCTACAGGCGCGCGACGAACCGGTCTTCGCCAGTCATCACCTGTCCAGCGTTTATCCGCCAGCGGCGCAGTATCAGTCAGTGGCCAGCGGTGTGCTTGCCATGAGCCTGCCCAAACCGGTCGATAACGGCGTGTTGTGGTTTCGCGCGGAAGTGAAGGAAAACATCAACTGGAGCGGCGACCCGCGCAAGCCGCTGGACCTGGAAAATTCCGACGCTGGCTTGCGTCTGCGCCCGCGTACCTCGTTCGAAATCTGGAAGGTCGAGATGGCCGGAATCTCGAGGAAATGGAGCCATGGCGACGTATTCGCCGCCAACGACCTGCGCCGATCGGCCCTGGAAAACGACTTGGCCCGTCAGGTGCGGCGCGAGCAGGAAGCCGTGCGCGCCCGGGATGAACTGGTGGCGGTGGTGTCCCATGACCTGCGCAACCCGATGACGGTGATTTCCATGCTCTGCGGCATGATGCAGAAGGCGTTCAGCTCCGATGGTGCGCACACCTCGCGGCGTATCTCCACGGCCATCGACACCATGCAGCAGGCCACGGCGCGGATGAACACACTGCTGGAAGATCTGCTCGACACCTCGAAAATCGATGCCGGGCGCTACACCATTTCGCCGCAGCCGCTGGACGTCGGGCACATCTTCGAAGAAGCGCAGTCGCTGCTCACGCCGCTGGCGCAGGACAAGGACATCAGCATTTCCTTCGAGGCCGATCCCGACCTGCGTGTTCATGCCGACCCCGAGCGGTTGTTCCAGGTGCTGTCGAACCTGATCGGCAACGCCATCAAGTTCACCCCACGCCTGGGCACGGTGGGCGTGTGCGCCAAATCGGTTGGCAATGAAATCGTCTTCTCGGTGCGTGACAGCGGCGAGGGGATCCCCAAGGAACACTTGCCCCACGTGTTCGATCGCTACTGGACGATCAAGGAAGGCAACCCCACCGGCACCGGCCTCGGTTTGTACATCACCCAAGGCATCGTCGAAGCCCATGGCGGACATATTGTTGCCGAGAGCGAGCCGGGGCAGGGCAGTGAATTTCGCTTTACCGTGCCGCGTCTGGACTGAGTCGCCCTGGGGGTCTGCTCGCGATGGCGTCAGTCCTGACAAATCTGTTGTGACTGACCGAACGCTTTCGCGAGCAGGCTCGCTCCCACAGGTCTTGTGGGGTGTGCGAGATTTGAGTCTCACGCAAAACCCTGTGGGAGCGAGCCCGCTCGCGAAGACGTCAGCCCAGCCAACACTGGGCTGACTGACCCACCGCTCCCTCAGAAGATTCGCATCCTCAGGGTCATTTTCTTCAATACCGCAAATCCCCCGCTGGCTACCGTAGCCACCTCGTTCCTCGTTTGAAGCAGGTGTGCAATGAGTCTGATTCTTTCCATGGCGGCGTTTGCTCTGGCCGCGTCCATCACCCCCGGGCCGGTCAACATCGTCGCGCTGAGCAGCGGCGCACAGTACGGATTTCGCGCCAGCCAGCGGCACGTGGCCGGGGCGACGCTGGGGTTTGTGCTGTTGCTGGTGTTGATGGGGTTGGGGCTGCATCAGGCGCTGGAACTGTGGCCGTTCATGACCCGGGTGGTGCAGTGGGCCGGGGTGGCGTTCTTGCTGTTCATGGCCTGGAAACTCGCCACGGATGACGGCCAGTTAAACGCCAGCGAGGCCGGTCGGGCGCCATCGATGCTTTATGGAGCTGTCATGCAATGGCTCAACCCCAAGGCCTGGCTGGCCTGCGTCGCAGGCATGGGTGCGTTTGTCGCCGACGGCGAGACGCGGCTGGTCTGGCAGTTTGCGGCGGTGTATCTGGTGATCTGTTATCTGTCGGTGGGCTGCTGGGCCTATGCCGGGACGTTTCTGCGCGGGTGCCTGAGCAATGCTGCGGGGATGCGCTGGTTTAATCGGCTGATGGCCTTGTTACTGGCAATCAGCGCGATGTATCTGCTATTCACCTGATTGAAAGGCCAGTCACAAGCTACTGTGGGAGCGAGCCTGCTCGCGAATGCGCTGTGTCATCCTCCAGTTGCACTCACTGACCGACCGCTTTCGCGAGCAGGCTCGCTCCCACAGGGGGCAGGTGGCGGATTCTCAGCCGCGATACTGCCCCGGCGTCGCCGCCAGATGTTGCTTGAACGCCCGTTGGAAATGCGCCTGATCGGCAAACCCGGCCTGCAGCGCCACGTCGGCAATCAACTGGCCGCTGCGCAAGCGTTCGCGGGCAAACTGGATGCGCTGGTTGACCACAAACGCATGGGGCGTCATGCCGTAACGCTGCTTGAACGCGCGAATCAGGTAGGACGGCGACAGCTGCGCCGCGGCGCAAATAGCCTCAAGGCTCAGCACCTCGGTGCAGTGTTCGCGGATGAAATCGGCGGCGCGTTCAAGCTTGAAATTCGGCTCAGGGACCGGCTGCTCAACCGGGTTCAGGCGCAACTGCAGATCGCTGAAAAACTCGGCCGCCGCACTCTGTTTGTGCAGCACCTCTTGCTGATCGTCAACCAGCGTTTCATACAGGGCCATCAGCCTGCCGAACAGCTCGGCGTCGGCCAGATGCGTATCGGAAAACCGCCGAAACTCCAGCTCAGCCGCAAAGCCCAATTGATGCTGCAGATCCGTCAGCCACGGCGTCTCGACATACAACATCACATACGACCACGGCTGATCATCGATCGGATTGCAGGCGTGCACATCGCCCGGATTCATCAACACCACGGTGCCCGCTGCCACTTCACACTGGGCATTTTCATGCACATACGTGCTGCGCCCGGCAGTGATCGCGCCAATCGAAAAGTGCGCATGGGAATGCCGTGCGTAGCAGACGTCGCGGCCATCGGCGATGGCGCGCGCCTCGATGAAGGGCAGGGCGTCGTCGCGCCAGAAGCGCGGGGCTTTTTCGGGATTTCTCGCGGCGGCGTGTTTCATTGTTATCTTCCCGGCAGGTCAGCGTCCGAGTGTATTAGCTCTGGCCATCGAACGCTCGCTGCAGTTCGGCGAGGTCGAGCTTTTTCATCTGGAACATGGCCTGCATCGCCCGTTGCGATTTGCCTGTGTCCGGGTCTTGCAGCATGTGCAGGAACGCCACCGGCAGGATCTGCCACGACACGCCAAACTTGTCTTTGAGCCAGCCACATTGCTGAGCCTCCAGCGGTCCGCCGGCAGACAGGTTGCCCCAGAAATGGTCGATTTCCTCTTGATCCCGGCAATTGACCTGAAACGAGATCGCCTCGTTGAAGGTGAACACCGATCCGCCGTTGAGCGCGGTAAACGTCTGGCCGTCGAGCTCGAAACTGACGGTCATCACCGCGCCGTCCGGTTGTCCGTGAAATTCCTCGCCGACCTTGCTGTAGTGGGTCAGGCCAGTGATTTTCGAATGATCGAAGATGGAGCAGTAAAACGCCGCGGCGGCTTCGGCCTGATCGTCGAACCACAGGCACGGCGTGAGTTTTTGAAGGCGTTGCATGGTGGTCATCCCCGGCAGATGAGAGGCTGGACTATCAGCGTAGTCATTTGCGCGCTGGCCGGTGATGCCGTAGATCGGCCCGTCGTGCAAGCGGATGTCACCTGCACGGGGTCGACATCACTGGCGATTACTGCGGCAATCGCAGCTTGTCCAGCAAGCGGTTGACCAGCAGCTCGTTCAGCATGATCAGCTGTTGCAGCGCCAGCAGCGGTCCGCGCGTCGGGCCGCCTAGCGAATTGGCGATATTGCCGGCCATGGCATTGGCCGAAGACAGCGATTCACAGGCCTCGACCAGCAGGGTCTCGTCATCCAGCGACGGATCGACGATGTAGAGCGGGCGAGCCTTGGGCGGTGGCGGCGGGACTTCCAGGGCTTCGGGGGTGAGGTAGTAATCGAGGGCGCGGTCGGTGGCTTCCTGGATTTTTAGCGGATCGAGCGCGGGGTCGTGGGGGATTGGCGGGTTGGGGGTGACTTTGAACATGATGAAACTCCTATTGCAGATTCAAGGAGCCATCACCTTCGCTACCAAACGAGGGTGGTGGCCATACGCGGGTTGGTAGACCGGCTGCAATAGGAACCCGGCGCTCGCGAACGAGCCCCACGCATGACCACCATATAAACCGAGCCGAAAAAATGGTCGGCATAAAGGCGTTGCCATACGGCCATTACAGACGGGCTACCAAACCCGATCACTGCTTTTTGTCAGTGACGGGCAAACGATAAAGCCAATCTCATAGCCGCGTAAGCCGGCGGATTCTGGCGTACGCGTAGGTAACGACGCAAGCTGTTGTAGGCTGGGCGTCGTAACACTGAGTGTCTTTTAAACACGATCAAGAAATTGTGTTTATCCAAGGTGCGAAGGAGATCAACCATGAACCCATTCACCGGCGGCTGCCTGTGCGGCGATGTGCGTTTTCAGGCCAGCGGCCAGCCTTACCGCGTCGGGCTGTGCCATTGTCTCGATTGCCGCAAATTCCACGGCGCGCTGTTTCATGCCTCGGCGATTTTTCCCGAAGGCGCAGTGACCATCCGCGGCGCAACCGGTGAATACGCCGGGCGACATTTCTGCCCGCGCTGCGGCTCTTCGGTGTTCAATCGAACCGCCGATGAAATCGAAATCAACCTCGGCGCCCTCGACGCGCCGGATCAACTGCAACCCACCTACGAAAGCTGGACCGTACGGCGCGAATCGTGGCTGCCGGCATTTGCGCTGGCCCGGCATTACAAGGGTGATCGCCAAGGGCGCGGGCGTTCTGAGGGTTAGTTGCCGTAAGGGTTGGGCATAGCGGAATTTTTGTCGTACCCGCAAATCCCAGATACTCAGCAGATCCAATGTGGGAGCGGGCTTGCTCGCGAAGGCGGTGGGTCAGACGCAGCAGTTCTGAATGAATTGGCCCCTTCGCGAGCAAGCCCGCTCCCACAGTTTTTTTGTGACGCTCATAAATCCCGGGCGCTCGGCAAATCCAGTGTGGGAGCGGGCTTGCCCGCGAAGGCGTCCTGCCAGGCACCACAGGCCTTTGCATGACCGCTGGTCACAACGTCTCGCTTGCTGTGCAAATTAGGCTTTGCTGAAAGGGATAAGCACGGGTGTGCGTAGGCTTTGCGGCCACAGCGACGCCCCTTCAGCACACCGTGAGTCTGAGGAAATCCCCCCCCCGATGCTGACCCTCAATATCAATGGCAAGGATCAAGACCTCGATGTTCCGGCGGACATGCCACTGCTCTGGGTCCTGCGCGATGTCGCGCACCTGACCGGGACCAAGTTCGGTTGCGGCATGGCCCAGTGCGGTGCCTGCACCGTGCATGTCGATGGCGCGCCGTTACGCGCCTGTATCACCCCGGCCACTGCGGTTGCCCACGGCCAGAAGATCCTCACCATCGAAGGCTTGTCTACCGACGGTTCGCACCCTGTGCAACAAGCCTGGGCTGAACTGGACGTGGTGCAGTGCGGTTACTGTCAGTCCGGGCAGATCATGTCCGCCGCCGCACTGTTGGCGAAGATCCCCAACCCCACCGACAGCGATATTGATCAGGCGCTCGCCGGCAATATCTGCCGCTGCGGCACCTATCCGCGCATTCGCGCGGCGGTCAAACGCGCTGCGCAAATCGGCTGATTCACTCTGTGGGAGGTAGACGATGAATTCTGTATCGCGTCGTGGGTTTCTCAAGGGCAGCGCCGTACTGAGCGGCGGCCTGATGGTGGCGTTCATGGTGCCCGTGGCCCATCGTTTTGCCCGGGCGGCGGAGAATGAAAGCAAGGTCTTCGCGCCCAATGCGTTTTTGCGCATCGCGGCGGACAACAGCGTCACCGTGCTGCTCGGCCATTCGGAAATGGGTCAGGGCATCTGGACTGGCCTGACCATGCTGATCGCCGAAGAGCTGGACGCTGACTGGTCGAAAATCCGCGTCGAACACTCGCCAGCCTCGGCGGCGGACTACGGCTTGCCGGCGTTTGGCGGCATGCAGATTACCGGTGGTTCGACTTCGACCTGGATGGAGTTCGACCGCTATCGACTGGCCGGAGCGACGGCGCGGCAGATGCTGGTGGAAGCCGCAGCGCAACGCTTCGGCGTGGCGCCGTCGGCGGTTCGCACCGAGTCGGGCGTGCTGATCGCGGGGGACAAGCGCGCCACCTACGGCGAACTGGCCGATGCCGCCGGGCAACTGCCGGTGCCCGACCCGAAAACCATCACGTTCAAGCAAGCCACGGACTGGAAAGTCATCGGCAAACCGACCAACCGCCTCGATACTCCAGAGAAAATCACCGGCCGCGCCAAATTCGGCATGGACGTGCAGTTCGAGGGTCTGATGACCGCGATGGTCGCCCGTGCGCCGGTGTTTGGCGCCACGGTGAAATCCTTCGAAGGCGCCGCAGCGCTGGCGATTCCCGGTGTGCACAAAGTGCTGCAGGTGCCCAGCGGTGTCGCCGTGGTGGCCGAGCATTTCTGGGCGGCAAAGCTGGGCCGCGATGCGCTGAAGGTCGATTGGGATCTGGGACCACTCGCCGACATGAGCAGTGAAAAGCTGCTGGAGAGTTTCCGCAAACTGGCGACGACGCCGGGCACCACCGCCACACAGGCCGGGGACGCCAAGGCCGGTTTCGGCAAGGCCGCGAAGAAAATCGATGTCGAATACAGCGTGCCGTATCTGGCCCACGCGCCGATGGAACCGCTCAACTGCACGGTAAAAATCAGCGCCGGCAAATGCGAAATCTGGACCGGCACGCAATTTCAGACGCTGGACCAAATGGTTGCCAGCAAGATCACCGGCCTGAAACCCGAGCAAGTCGAGATTCACACCGAATTCCTCGGAGGTGGTTTCGGTCGGCGGGCCAACCCGACCTCGGACTTTGTCGCCGAAGCGGTGCAAGTGGCGAAAGCGGCGGCCCTGCCGGTGAAAACCGTGTGGGCGCGCGAAGATGACATTCGCGGCGGCTATTACCGTTCGATGTACCTGCATCACGCCCGAATCGGGTTGGGCGCCGATGGCCTGCCGATGAGTTGGCAGCATGTGCTGGTGGGCCAGTCGATCATGGCCGGGACGATGCTCGAGGCGGCGATGGTCAAGAACGGCATCGATGCGACCTCGGTCGAGGGCGTGGCCGACAGTCCCTACATCAAGGATCTGGCCCATCATCAGGTTGAACTGCACTCGCCGCAGACCGGCATCAATGTGCTGTGGCTGCGGTCGGTGGGACACACCCACACCGGGTTCGTCATGGAGTCGCTGATCGATGAACTGGCGACAGCGGCGGGCAAGGATCCGGTGGAATACCGGCGCACGTTGCTCAAGGCGCACCCGCGCCATCTCGGCGTGCTCAATCTGGCGGTGGAGAAGGCCGACTGGGGCGCACCGTTGCCGGAGGGCCATGCCCTCGGTGTGGCTGTGCACGAGTCATTCGGCAGCTACGTGGCCCAGGTCGCCGAGGTGTCCCAGGACAATCTGGCGATTCGCGTGCATCGGGTGGTCTGCGCGGTGGACTGCGGCATTGCGGTCAACCCGCGGAGCATCGCCGCGCAGATGGAATCGTGCATCACTTTCGGCCTCGGCATGGCGCTGCACAGCAAGCTCACCGTCAAGGACGGCGGCGTGGTGCAGTCCAACTATCACGATTATCAGGTGCTGCGGCTCAACGAAATGCCGGTGGTGCAAGTGCACATCGTTCCCAGCAGCGAGAAACCCGGCGGCATCGGCGAACCCGGTGTGCCACCCACGGCGCCGGCCGTGGCCAACGCGGTATTCGCCCTGACCGGGCAACGCCTGCGCGAGCTGCCACTGCAGCTGTCGGGGGTGTGAGATGACACGACATCTTGTGTTGGGCACCGTGGTGTTACTGGGCCTCGGTGGCTATGCCCCGGACCTGTTTGCAGAGGATCAAGAGGCGTTGAAAGCTTTCGGCACGGTGCAGAAAGTCTTCCAGAGCCCGCGTTGTCAGAACTGCCACATTCCCGGCGATGCGCCGTTGCAGTTCGACGCTGGCAGCCCCCACGCGATGAATGTGGTGCGCGGCATGGACGGCAAGGGCGCTGCCGGTTTGCCCTGCGCCACCTGCCACGCCGAGAGCAATCCGCCGGCCAGTTATGGCCCCCATGCGCCCCCGGGCGCGCCGCACTGGAGCTTGCCGCCGGCGGCGCACAAAATGGCCTGGATCGGCCTGCCGCCGGACAAACTCTGCGCAATGATCAAGGACCGCGCGAGCAACGGCGACCGCGACTTTGCTGCACTGATCAAACACGTCAGCGAAGACAAATTGGTGCTCTGGGGCTGGAACCCCGGGGCAGGGCGCGCGCCGGTGCCGGTGCCGCACGACATTTTCGTCGCGCAATTCAAACTTTGGGCCGATGCGGGCGGGCCGTGTCCGGTGGCGCACATGTGAGTCACGGCGATTTGACGCTGCGTTCAATCCATGACTGCCCGGCGCGTGGCTTGGCCGCGGTCCGCAGTATTCACCAATCCCAACGCCGGAGCGCCAGCCGAGTCAACGCAGTGTCGGCCGGGGTTCAGTGTTTGGGCGGGCTCAGCATCTGGTAAAACTTCAGCCATTTCTCATGACTGCCTGCGGCATTTTCCAGAGCCGGCGCGAGCAATGCCTCTTGCAAGGCTTTTGTTTCGTAGGCGTCGAACAGATGCCGGACGGCGGTGCTGGCGATGGCGTTGACCTTGTTCGACGCAAAGGTGTCGGGCACGGGGACGTATGGCTGTTGCTCCAGTGGCGCGCCTTCAATGTCGAGGCGCGTGATGAATGCCTTGCAACTCGCGTTATTGCTGG
Source organism: Pseudomonas sp. SWRI81 (assembly GCF_014268545.1). NCBI lineage: Bacteria > Pseudomonadati > Pseudomonadota > Gammaproteobacteria > Pseudomonadales > Pseudomonadaceae > Pseudomonas > Pseudomonas sp. SWRI81. The sequence continues at coordinate 79,717 of NZ_JABWQS010000021.1, read as the reverse complement.
CGAGGGTTCCATGCCGGTAAGCCTCGGCGTCAAAGGGCAGCAACTTCGCCGCCTCGTTCTCGGCAGAGGGCGTCAGCAAACTAATGTCGATATCACGGCGCAAGACCACTTTCGACTGGCGGGTGAAAACCTCGAACACTCTGGACGGCTTTCCGTGCAGCAGCGCAAGGATTCCAAAGGGCGCGACGGTAGCGTTCTTGTCTGCGGTAGTCGGCAGTGGTCGCAGGGCAAGCAATTCCAGCGCGTAAACTTCAACATCGAGCCTCTGCCCCAGCGGCAACAGGCAGAAGGCTTCCTTGATCAACGCGGTGTGGGCGTCTTTCATTTGCGTGAGGCGGGCGCCGAGTGCCGCATGGAAAAGCGTCGGCACATGACCAAGGCTGGTCAACGATGTGAGCATGGGTGCCAGCTGCAGTTGCGCAGTGCTCGAGTGCCAGTCCTGCAGGTCGCCTGACAGTTTGCCGGCCAGGTGAAGCTCACTCAACGAGTAACACGGTGCCGAGGTTTCATCGTCTGTGGCTGAAACAAATAGCACCTGTTCTTTCAAGTGCGGATTGTCGGCAAAGACGTTGCGCAGGTCCTTCAGGGCGATGGTCTCAGGCGTTGGCCGCGCCGTCAGGAAAGCCCGGCGGCACAGTCCGTTCAGGCGCCGGTTATGCTCGCGATAAGTGCTGTCGGCCTGCTTCAGCGTGGCGGCGTCATACACCGTGACCGGACATTCGGCATCACGCTGGATCAGCCCTCTGGCAACCGCCCAGTCGACAATGAGCGAGGCGCAGGGCTCGCTGCGCACGAATGTGTAGAAGTCCGCAGGCGCCGGCCCCTTCGTCAGGCCGTTCAGTAGCTCGAACGACATCAGGCGCGACACACCCGGTAAACGGCTTTCGATATACAGCACGACCTGTTTGAACCTGACCCAGCGCCGACAGCTCATGTAAGGCAGCGAGGACGGGATGTCGCGGATCAGAAACTCCGGTGCGATACCGGACAACAAGAGATGGGTTGCCAGGGTCTTGTTCCTGGTCCGCGCCAGATGAAATTGCTGGTCAATGAGCCGGCGTATCTCGTTATAACTTTCGCCCCAGAAAAAGCTGTCTTCCAGGCGTTGGTCAATGATGCGGTGCACATCCTCACCGGCGCTCGGCTCCAGACTGAGAATCAACGCAGCGAGCAGCAGGCGGTCGCGATTGGTGGCCAGAAGGCGTTTGTTCTGCGCCGGCGGCGCGATGTGTTCGAGCAACTGGTTGCCCAATGACTGAGCCCGTGGCGTGATCAGGATGCGGCTGATCAGCGAATCGGCTTTCGCCTTAAGGGTTTCGAGCGGCAGATCGGTATCGACGCCTTCACTGAGGTAATCGATCAACGGTGGGGCGTCTGTGGGCAGGAACGTTCGGGTGATATCGATAATCTGCTGACGTTGCCCGGTGCTAAGACGTTCGGTGCTGGTGCCCGGCAGACCTAACAGATACCAATGGTTCATGTGACCGGGACGCATATGCAAGTTGATCTTGTTCCATTTCGCCAGGGAAAGGGCTTGCTGGACCGTCCCGGGCAGCGGTAGCTGGTAAAAGCGCAGCATTTGCCCCAGCGTGACCGTCCCGCTGCTGCGCAAGGCGCCGCCTGCCTGGCGAGCCTTGGTTTTGAGCCGGTCGCGATAGAGTTTCAGATCGGCGTGCTTTTCAACCTGCGATGTCAAAGTCACCCAGCCTCGTTCGCTGGCCGTGCCAATTTGCCCGGATTCGGTCAAGAGCAGGGGGCTGTCGGCGGGTAATGCGAGCTGCTGCAGAATGAGCTGAAAGGCCGCTTTGGACCTGAGCATTTCCAATTCCTGCTTGCCTGCCGCGATCCACTGCGCCAGTGCCGAATCCGGATGAGGTTCACTGAACTCCGCGTAGTCGATCCCTGCGGTGGGCTCCTTGTTCCAGCTCAGCGCTTCAAGACGCCGAACAATATGCCGACCGTCTTCGAGATCGGCAAAACTCTCGCGATAGCTGCGAATGGGCGCGCCGGTCTGCACGTAATCACTGACGTAGGGCAATGGCGGCCAGCTCTGCTGCCGCAGTCGTTGCGCAAGTGCTGTGGCCTGCGTGGCGTCTTCCGGCACAGGCAGTTCGTAGCGGCCCAGGAGCTCGCCGAGCTTGAAGCGAGGACCACCGCGGGTAGCGGACACTGACGAGGAGTTCAGCGTTACGGGGGTGTCGGCGAAACCGCGCTGCTCGAAGGGATCGCTGATCAGCACGCGCTCATCGATCAGGTTGGCGATGGCCCGCAAATCCTCCAGTTGAGCGTTGCGCTCCTTGACCACCGCCGAGCGGGTGTGACCGTTTTCATCAAGGCTGGCCAGGCCGCTGGCCTTGAGTTCAGCGACGATGATCCTGGCCTGAACCGCGTTTTGCGGCTCCGGGTAACCGTAGAACGCCAGCACCACTTGCCGTGGAAACCGATACAGTGGGTTGGCGGATTTACCGCCGATGTACGGCAAGCCCAGCCCGGCAGGATCGATACGCTGGGAGATCGACAACAGCATCGGCGCCATCTGCCACCAGCCGGAGTCATCTTCCAGGGTAAAGGTGCGCACGCCCGTGGTGCCGTTAGACGGGATCTGCGCTTGCAGGGTGTCGCCCTTGATCTGCAAAGTGTCCAGATCGATATGGAAGCGGCTGGCCCAGTCCAGAAATTCAGGCCGTTCCAGCGCGGTCCAGTAAAGCTCCATCCATTCGCGCAGCAGGCATGGCCGGGGCACCTCCAGCGTGCGTGTCGAGTCGGCGGCGGTGACCACCGGTACAGCGGTCAATTCCGCGATGAGGTTCTGGATCAGCGTCTGTTCATGTACCGGTATATCGTTCATCTGCGCCTCCTTGGCGGCTCATTAGCAGCAAGCGCCGAGTATCGAAGCGAGGGCAGGGGCGGTGGTGGTATCCATGTAGTGCAGTGACTTTTTTCCAGGCATGAAAAAACCCGCCGGATTGGCGGGTTTTTTATGGCTACACGAAGATCACTCTTCGATGTTGCCCATCGCAGTGGTGTTGAAACCGCCGTCGACGTACATGATTTCACCGCTGATGCCCGACGCCAGGTCGGAGCACAGGAAGGCGCCGGCGTTGCCGACTTCGTCGATGGTGACGTTGCGGCGCAGCGGAGTTTGCGCTTCGTTGGCGGCCAGCATCTTGCGGAAGTTCTTGATGCCGGAAGCGGCCAGGGTGCGGATCGGACCGGCCGAGACGCAGTTGACGCGGGTGCCGTCCGGGCCCAGGGAGCCGGCCAAGTAACGCACGCCGGCTTCCAGCGAAGCCTTGGCCATGCCCATCACGTTGTAGTTCGGCATGGTGCGCTCGGCGCCCAGGTACGACAGGGTCAGCAGGCTGCCGTTGCGGCCTTTCATCATTTCGCGACCGGCCTTGGCCAGGGCGACGAAGCTGTAGGCGCTGATGTCGTGAGCGATGCGGAAACCTTCACGGGTGGTGGCTTCGGTGAAGTCGCCGTCCAGTTGATCGCCCGGGGCGAAGCCGACGGAGTGGACGATGCAGTCCAGGCCGTCCCACTTCTTGCTCAGCGCTTCAAAGACCTTGGCGATTTCTTCATCGCTGGCCACGTCGCACGGGAAGCACAGCTCAGGGCTGGAGCCCCAGCCTTGTGCGAACTCTTCGACACGACCCTTGAGTTTGTCGTTCTGATAAGTGAAGGCAAGCTCAGCGCCCTCGCGATGCATGGCGGCAGCGATGCCGGATGCGATGGACAGCTTGCTGGCGACACCGACGATCAGTACGCGCTTACCGGCGAGAAAACCCATGTGTTGCTCCTCTTTCAGGTTATTGCGCAGTGGCTGGTGCCAGAAAAGCGGCTTCCAGCAACTGCTGTGTATACGGATGTTGGGGGGCGGCAAAGATACTTTGCGCGTCTCCCTGTTCGACCACTTGGCCATGCTTGACCACCATCAACTGGTGGCTCAGCGCTTTGACGACAGCCAGGTCATGGCTGATGAACAAATACGTCAGGTTGTACTTGGCTTGCAGTGAACGCAACAGCTCCACCACTTGCCGCTGCACCGTGCGGTCGAGGGCCGACGTCGGCTCGTCCAGCAGGATCAGCGCCGGTTTCAGCACTAGGGCCCGGGCAATGGCAATTCGCTGCCGCTGCCCACCGGAAAATTCGTGGGGGTAGCGGTGCCGGGTGTCCGGATCCAGACCTACCTCCTTCAATGCCGCAATGATCGCCGCTTCCTGTTCGGTCGCGGTGCCCATCTTGTGTATCCGCAGGCCTTCGCCAACGATGTCATTGACGCACATCCGTGGGCTCAGGCTGCCAAACGGGTCCTGAAACACCACCTGCATCTCCCGGCGCAACGGGCGAACCTCGTTCTGCGTCAGGCAGTCTAGCTGCTTGCCTTCAAAGCGGATCGCGCCTTTGCTGCCAATCAGCCGCAAAATCGCCAGACCCAGGGTGGATTTGCCGGAACCGCTTTCACCCACAATCCCCAGGGTTTGACCCTGAGGCAGGCTGAAATTGATGCCGTCCACTGCCTTGACGTAATCCACCGTGCGCTTGAGCAGGCCTTTCTTGATCGGGAACCAGACTTTCAGGTCCTCGACTTCGAGCAGCGGCGCGCCGATTTCATTGCTCGCCGGGCCGCCGCTGGGCTCCGCGCCGAGCAATTCCCGAGTGTACGGATGCTGTGGCGAACGGAACAGCTCTGCGCACGATGCCTGTTCGACGATGCAACCGCGCTGCATGACACATACGCGATGCGCAATTCTTCGCACCAGGTTCAAATCGTGACTGATCAGTAGCAGCGACATGCCCAGGCGAGCCTGAAGTTCCTTGAGCAAATCGAGGATTTTCAGCTGAACGGTCACGTCCAGCGCAGTGGTCGGTTCGTCGGCAATCAACAATTCCGGCTCGTTGGCCAGCGCCATGGCGATCATCACTCGCTGACGCTGACCGCCGGACAATTCGTGGGGCAGGGCCTTGAGGCGTTTGTGCGGCTCGGGGATGCCGACCATCTCCAGCAGCTCAAGTGTGCGCCTGGTTGCGACTCTGCCGCTGAGGCCCTTGTGGATACCGAGCACTTCGTTGATTTGCTTCTCGATCGAGTGCAGCGGATTGAGCGAGGTCATCGGCTCCTGGAAAATCATCGCGATGCGGTTGCCGCGAATATGGCGCAGGGTCTTTTCGCTCAAATCCAGCAGATTTTGCCCGGCGTAATTGATGCTGCCGGCTGGATGGCGGGCGATCGGATACGGCAGTAAACGCAGGATCGAATGCGCCGTCACCGATTTGCCCGAACCCGATTCGCCGACCAGCGCCAGGGTCTCGCCGCGCTTGATGTCGAAGCTCACACCCTCGACCACGCGGTGCACGCGCTCGCCGAAACCGAACTCGACGGCGAGGTCGCGCACTTCGATCAGATTGTCCTGATTCATTTCACTTCCTCGGGTCAAAGGCATCGCGAGCAGACTCGCCGATAAACACCAGCAAACTCAACATCAGCGCCAGCACGGCAAACGCGCTCATACCCAGCCACGGCGCTTGCAGGTTGGATTTGCCTTGGGCAACCAACTCACCCAGCGACGGGCTGCCGGCCGGCAAGCCGAAGCCGAGGAAGTCCAGCGCAGTGAGCGTGCCGATGGCGCCGGTGAGGATGAACGGCATGAACGTCATGGTCGAGACCATCGCGTTGGGCAGGATGTGGCGGAACATGATCGCGCCGTTTTGCATGCCCAGCGCCCGGGCGGCGCGCACGTATTCAAGGTTACGACCGCGCAGAAATTCGGCGCGGACCACATCGACCAGGCTCATCCACGAGAACAGCAGCATGATCCCCAGCAGCCACCAGAAGTTCGGCTGGACGAAACTGGCAAGGATGATCAGCAGGTAAAGCACCGGCAGCCCTGACCAGATTTCCAGAAAACGCTGCCCGGCCAGATCGACCCAGCCGCCGTAGAAGCCCTGAAGCGCACCGGCAATCACGCCGATGATCGAACTGAGCACGGTCAGGGTCAGGGCGAACAGCACCGAAATGCGGAAACCGTAAATCACCCGCGCCAACACATCGCGGCCCTGATCGTCGGTGCCCAGCAGGTTGTCCGCCGAGGGCGGTGCCGGTGCGGGGACTTTCAGGTCGTAGTTGATGCTCTGGTAGCTGTAGGGAATCGGCGCCCACAGCACCCACGCGTCCTTGGCCTTGAGCAGTTCGCGGATGTACGGGCTCTTGTAGTTGGCTTCCAGCGGGAATTCGCCGCCGAAGGCGGTTTCCGGGTAGCGCTTGATCGCCGGGAAGTACCAGTTGTTGTCGTAGTGCACGACCAGCGGTTTGTCGTTGGCGATCAGCTCGGCGCCCAGACTCAGGCCGAACAGAATCAGAAACAGCCACAGCGACCACCAGCCACGCTTGTTGGCCTTGAACAGTTCGAAGCGGCGGCGGTTGAGAGGGGACAGGTTCATCTCAATGCTCCCGGCTTGCGAAGTCGATGCGCGGATCGACCAGGGTGTAGGTGAGGTCGCCGATCAGTTTCACCACCAGTCCGAGCAGGGTGAAGATGAACAGGGTGCCGAACACCACCGGGTAGTCGCGGTTGATCGCCGCTTCAAAACTCATCAGGCCGAGGCCGTCGAGGGAGAAAATCACTTCCACCAGCAACGAGCCGGTAAAGAAAATGCCGATGAAGGCCGAAGGGAAACCGGCAATCACCAGCAGCATGGCGTTGCGGAACACGTGGCCGTACAGCACGCGATGGCGGGTCAGGCCTTTGGCTTTGGCGGTGACCACGTACTGTTTGTTGATTTCATCGAGGAAGCTGTTTTTGGTCAGCAGGGTCATGGTCGCGAAGTTGCCGATCACCAGCGCGGTCACCGGCAGCGCCAAGTGCCAGAAGTAGTCGAGGATCTTGCCACTCAGGCTCAGCTCATCGAAGTTGTTCGACGTCAGGCCGCGCAGCGGAAACCAGTCCAGATAGCTGCCGCCGGCAAACACCACGATCAGCAGGATGGCAAACAGAAACGCCGGGATCGCGTAGCCGATGATGATCGCCGAACTGGTCCAGACGTCGAAGTGGCTGCCGTGCCGCGTCGCCTTGGCGATCCCCAGCGGGATCGACACCAGGTACATGATCAGCGTGCTCCACAGCCCCAGCGAGATCGATACCGGCATCTTCTCCTTGATCAGGTCGATGACCTTGGCGTCGCGGAAGAAGCTGTCGCCAAAATCCAGCTGCGCGTAGTTCTTGACCATGATCCACAGGCGTTCCGGGGCCGATTTGTCGAACCCGTACATGTGCTCGATTTCCTTGATCAGCGCCGGGTCCAGCCCCTGCGCGCCGCGATAGGAGGAACCTGCCACCGCCACCTCGGCACCGCCGCCGGCAATGCGGCTGGTGGCGCCTTCGAAGCCTTCAAGCTTGGCGATCATTTGCTCGACCGGCCCGCCGGGCGCGGCCTGGATGATCACGAAGTTGATCAGCAGAATGCCGAACAGGGTCGGGATGATCAGCAGCAGTCGCCGAAAAATATACGCCAGCATCTGATTACTCCGTGCCCGCAGGGTCGGCTTGCAGTTGGGTTTCGACTTCTACGGCAGGCTTGGCGTCAGGCTTGACCCACCAGGTGTTGATGCCAATGTCGTATTTGGGTGAGGTTTTCGGGTGGCCGATGTGGTTCCAGTACGCCACGCGCCAGCTCTTGATGTGCCAGTTCGGCACGACGTAATAGCCCCATTGAAGCACGCGGTCCAGCGCGCGGGCATGGGCCACGAGACTTTTGCGCGAGTCGGCGTTGATCAGGTCTTCCACCAGTTGATCGACGATCGGATCCTTCAGGCCCATGCTGTTGCGGCTGCTGGATTTGTCGGCGGCGGCGCTCATCCAGTATTCGCGCTGCTCGTTACCGGGTGAGTTGGACTGCGGGAAGCTGCCGACCATCATGTCGAAGTCTCGCGAGCGCACACGGTTGATGTACTGCGAAACGTCAACGCGGCGGATCACCAAATCGATACCGAGGTCGCTGAGGTTGCGTTTGAACGGCAGCAGCACGCGTTCGAATTCGGTCTGGGCGAGGAGAAACTCAATCACCACCCGTTTGCCGGTGGCGTCGACCATCTTATCGTCGACAATCTTCCAGCCGGCCTCTTGCAGCAGTTGGTAGGCCTCGCGTTGCTGGGCGCGGATCATGCCGCTGGCGTCGGTTTTCGGATTCTCAAAGGCTTCGCTGAACACCTGCGCCGGCAGTTTGCTGCGGAACGGCTCGAGGATCGCCCGTTGCTCGGCGTCGGGCAGGCCGGTGGCGGCCATTTCCGAATTCTCGAAATAACTGCGGGTGCGCACGTAGGCGCCGTTGAACAGTTGCTTGTTGGTCCATTCGAAATCGAACAGCAGACCGAGCGCCTGGCGCACGCGCACATCCTGAAACACCGGGCGGCGCAGGTTGAAGACGAAACCCTGCATGCCGGTCGGGTTGCTGTTGGGGATCAACTCCTTGATCAAGCGGCCCTCGGTGACGGCGGGAACGTTATAGGCGTTGGCCCAGTTTTTTGCAGCCATTTCCAGCCAGTAATCGAACTGCCCGGCCTTCAACGCTTCGAGAGCGACGGTATTGTCGCGGTAGTAATCGGTGGTCATCGTGTCGAAGTTGTAGAAGCCACGGTTGACCGGAAGGTCCTTGCCCCAATAATCCTTGACCCGCTCATAACGCACCGAACGCCCGGCCTTCACCTCGGTGACCTTGTACGGGCCGCTGCCCAGCGGGATTTCCAGATTGCCCTTGTTGAAGTCGCGACTGGCCCACCAGTGTTTCGGCAGGACCGGCAACTGACCGAGGATGAGCGGCAGTTCGCGGTTGTTGCTGTGCTTGAACTTGAACAGGACTTTGAGCGGGTCTTCGGCGACGGCTTCGGCGACATCGCTGTAATAGCCGCGAAACATCGGCGAACCTTCTTTGGTCAGTGTCTGGAAGCTGAACACCACGTCCTCGGCGCGCACCGGGTGGCCGTCATGGAAACGCGCTTCGGGGCGCAGATAGAAGCGCACCCAACTGTTGTCCGAAGCTTTCTCGATCTTGCTGGCGATCAGGCCGTATTCGGTAAACGGCTCGTCGAGGCTGTGCCTGGTCAGGGTGTCGTAGATTTGCCCGATGTCATCGGCGGGCACGCCTTTGCTGATGAACGGATTGAGGCTGTCGAAGCCGCCGAACCCGGCCTGACGGAACACGCCGCCCTTGGGCGCATCGGGGTTCACGTAATCGAAATGCTTGAAATCGGCGGGGTATTTCGGTGGCTCGTTATACAGGGTCACGGCGTGTTGCGGGGCGGCACAGGCCAGCCCGGCGAACAGCAAGCCGCTGGCCTGCACGAGCAGGGCGCGGATAGGGCTCATCGATCTTTCTCCGAAGACTTCAGCCACCACGCGCTCAGGCCCAGGGTATAGGGCGGCGTGGTGACAAAGGCCAACCGGTTACGGTAGGCCAGACGGTGATAATTGAGGTACCAGTTGGGAATGCTGTAATGCTGCCAGAGCAGCACACGGTCGAGCGCCTTGCCGGCGGCGACCTGCTCGTCGCGGGTGCGCGCGGCGAGCAACTGTTCGAGCAGGTGATCGACCACCGGATTGGCGATACCCGCGTAGTTCTTGCTGCCCTTGACCCCGACCTGGCTGGAGTGGAAGTACTGCCATTGCTCCAGACCCGGGCTTAAGGTCTGGCCGAGGGTCATCGAGACCATGTCGAAGTCGAATTGATCGAGGCGCTGTTTGTATTGCGCGCGATCGACGGTGCGCAGGCGCGCGTCGATGCCGATGCTGTTGAGATTTTCGATATACGGCTGGTAGAGGCGCTCCAGGTTCGGGTTGACCAGCAACAGCTCGAAGCGCAGTGGTTGGCCGTGCGCGTTTTGCAGGCGTTGACCGTTGAGCTTCCAGCCGGCTTCGGCGAGCAGTGCCAACGCCTTGCGCATGCTTTCGCGCGGGATGCCACGGCCGTCGGTCTGCGGCAGCGTAAACGGCTCGGTGAACAGCTTGGCCGGGAGCTGATCCTTGTACGGCTTGAGCATCAGCCATTCATGCCCGACCGGCAGGCCGCTGGCACTGAATTCGCTGTTGGGGTAGTAACTGGTGCTGCGTTTATAGGCATCGCTGAACAACGCGCGGTTGGTCCACTCGAAATCGAACATCAGACCCAGCGCTTCGCGAGTCTTGACGTCGGCAAAGGTCGCGCGGCGAGTGTTCATGAACAGGCCCTGACTCTGGGTCGGGATCCGATGAGGAATCTGCGCCTTGATCACCTCGCCGCGGCGGATGGCCGGAAAGTTGTAACCATTGACCCAGTTCTTGGCCTGATGCTCGATGTAAATGTCGAACTCACCGGCCTTGAAGGCTTCGAAGGCCACGTCGCTGTCGCGGTAGAACTCGACGTCCATGCGATCGAAATTGTACTTGCCGCGATTGACCGGCAAATCCTTGCCCCAGTAATCCTTGACCCGTTCGAAAATCAACTGGCGTCCCGGTGTGACCGAGGTGATGCGATATGGCCCGCTGCCCAGCGGCGGCTCGAAGGTGGTGGCCTTGAAGTCGCGATCCTTCCAGTAATGCTGAGGCAGCACCGGCAACTCGCCCAGGCGCAGGATCAATAGCGGATTGCCCGAGCGCTTGAACACGAAGCGAATGCGCTGTTTGTTGAGAATGTCGACCCGCAGCACTTCCTGCAGGGCGGTGCGGTACAGCGGATGGCCGTCTTTGAGCAGCAGGCGGTAGGAAAACGCCACGTCGTAGGCGGTAATCGGCGTGCCGTCGTGAAAACGCGCCTCGGGACGCAGGTTGAACACCACCCAGCTGCGATCTTCGCTGTACTCCACCGATTGCGCGATCAAGCCATAGCTGGACGCCGGCTCATCGCCGGAGGGCGAATATTGCCCGGTGCCAACCATCAGCGGCTCGTTCAGCTCGTTGATGCCGTACTGGAGGAAATTCGCCGTGGTGACCGGGCTGGTGCCCTTGAACGTGTAGGGGTTGACCGTATCGAAGGTGCCGAACGCCATTACCCGCAAGGTGCCGCCCTTGGGCGCTTGCGGGTTGACCCAGTCGAAGTGGGTAAATCTGGCCGGGTACTTGAGCGTGCCGAATTGCGCATAACCGTGGCTCTCGGTAATCGTCGCGCTTGCGGGTGAGCTCAAGGCCAGGCTGATCAGCAGCAGGAGGAGGGGACGCTTCAAGTCAGATCTGATCCAGGCGGCTCGGGCTTTGTGGGCCGTACAGTAACAGCTTGTCTGGACAGGAAAAAGATGTGGGTTAATGCCGGGTTAATCGCTACACGATGTTGAGCCGATTTTGTTCCTGTGGTGAGAGGATTTATCTGTGGCGAGGGGATTTATCCCCGCTGGGCTGCGCAGCAGTCCCTTCTTCAAGATGCAGAAACGGGCCGCTGCGCGCCCCAGCGGGGATAAATCCCCTCGCCACAGTGTTCCGCCTGGCACAAAGCAATCGGCAATAAAAAGCCCCTGAAATCTCAGGGGCTTTTCTGTCAATGCGGCTGATACACCGTGAGCATCTGCCCAGGCTTCAACGCCTTGCCCGCACCCGGGTTCCAGCGCTTGAGGTGTTGCATCTCGACGTTGAACCGCTTGGCCACCACATACAGGGTGTCGCCGCGCTTGACCTTGTATTGGGTCTGCTGCTTGCTCTCGGCCTTGCCTTTGGTCTTGCTGTTGGCCGCGATCACGGTGTTGACCCGGCCGGACTTGCGCGCCGGTGCACGCTGGGTGTTGTCCTGCATGACCAGGGTCTGGCCGACCTTGAGGTTCTTGCCGGTCAGCTTGTTCCAGCGTTGCAGGTCTTTCACTTCAACCTTGTTGGCCTTGGCGATGGAACCCAGGTTATCGCCACGCTTGACCCGATAAGCGCGCTTGAGCTGGGCAACCTCGGACGGATCGGCACCTTCGAACACCGGCTTCAGCGAGCGCGGGCTGATCAGCTCGTCCGGACGCATGGTCTGCAGGCTGGCGGTGAGCAGTTGCGCCTTCGACGTCGGCACCAGCAAATGCTGCGGGCCGTCGATGGTGGTGCGCTGCTTGAACGCCGGGTTGAGCTGGAACAGTTCGTCTTCGTCGATGTTGGCCACGGCAGCGACCTTGGACAGGTCCATGCGCTGGTTGATTTCGACGACCTGGAAATAAGGCTCGTTGGCGATCGGGTTGAGGTTCACACCATAGGCTTCCGGCGCCAGCACCACTTGCGACAGCGCCAGCAGTTTCGGCACGTACGCCTGGGTTTCCGCCGGCAACGGCAGGTTCCAGTAGTCGGTCGGCAGGCCGAGCTTCTCGTTGCGCTCGATGGCGCGGCTGACAGTGCCTTCACCGGCGTTGTAGGCTGCCAGGGCCAGCAGCCAGTCGCCGTTGAACATATCGTGCAGACGGGTCAGGTAATCCATTGCCGCGGTGGTCGAGGCGGTGATATCGCGACGGCCATCGTAGAAGCGGGTCTGGCGCAGGTTGAAGTAACGCCCGGTGGACGGAATGAACTGCCACAGGCCCACCGCATTGGCCCGGGAATAGGCCATCGGGTTGTAGGCGCTCTCGATCACTGGCAGCAAGGCCAGCTCCAGCGGCATGTTGCGCTCTTCGAGGCGTTCGACGATGTAATGAATATAGAGACTGCCGCGTTCGCCGGCATTCTCGAGGAAAGAGGGGTTACTGGCGAACCACAGGCGCTGCTGCTCGATGCGCGGGTTCACGCCAAGGCCTTCCTGCAACTGGAAGCCCTGGCGCATGCGTTCCCAGATGTCCTGGGGAATCTGTGGACTGGGCTTTTCAGTCAGCCAGATGGGCTTCTGCTTGGCTCGCGCAGCAATGTTCGGCGTATGCGTCGCTTCAGTCTGCGGAGCATGGCTGGAACAGCCCGCCAGCGTGGCGGACACAGCCACCGCGATGGCTTGCGCCAGGCGGGTCAATGCATCTGATTGGGCGGACTTACGTATGGATGACGACATTGGCTGGAAGTAAGTTCCGGGCAAAAATGTCGGGCGATTCTAGAAAGCGCACCCCTTGCGGTCAACCATTGAGAATTTTCGCGGTAGCCGGTGCGCTCATCAGAACGTGTCTTTCCATGCTCGCAATGCCGCAAATACCTCACTCGGCGCCCGGTTTTGAGCGCCTTCCCGTTCGTCCACTTTTTGTGTAACCAATGTTTCAGAAGTGCGTAAAAACGGATTGGTGAGCTTTTCCAGGGCCAGGGTCGAGGGCAGGGTCATGACGCCGTTCTGCCGTTGCTGGATGACTTTTTCCAGACGAGCGGCAATGTGCGGATTGCCCGGTTCTACCGCCGCGGCAAACTTCAGGTTGCTCAAGGTGTATTCATGGGTGCAGTAAACCAGCGTATCTTCAGGCAAGGCGGCGAGGCGGTCGAGCGAGTGGTGCATTTGTGCAGGCGTGCCCTCGAACAACCGACCGCAACCGGCGGCGAACAGGGTGTCACCGCAGAACAGCAGGCCGTGGTGGTAATAGGCAATGTGTCCCAGGGTGTGACCGGGTACCGCGTACACGGCGAAGTCCCAGCCGAGCACATTGACCGTATCGTTGTCGTTGAGCGCCACGTCGCGCCCGGGTATGCGCTCGCTGGCCGGCCCGCAGACGGTCGCGCCGCTGGCCGCTTTCAGACGTTCGACGCCGCCGACGTGATCATGATGATGGTGGGTGATCAGGATGTCGCTCAACGCCCAGCCCGGGTGGGCCTCGAGCCATGCCTGCACCGGGGCGGCATCGCCCGGATCGACCACTGCGCAGCGCTGGGTCTGATGATCCTGTAACAACCAGATGTAGTTATCGGTGAACGCGGGCAGGGCACTGATCTGTATCATCGTCGGAATTCGCCAAGCGGAAAACATTGGCGCATCTTAGAGGTTCCTGGCGCGTTGGAGAATGACATGACCGATAAAGCGTTCGCTCAGGCCGATCCCGACTGGCTGGCATTGATCAGCGCCGCCCGTGAATGGCTGGCGGGTCCGCTCGGGCAATTTCTGCTGGATGAAGAGCGGCGCATGCTCGACGACGAGCTGGGCAGGTTCTTTGGCGGCTATCTGGTGCATTACGGCCCGTCCGCCGAAACCCCGCCGGCCGCGCCGCAGGTGCAGCGCAACGTACGCCTGGGTGCGCCGTTGCCGGGGGTCGAGATTGTCTGCGAGGAGCAGGCCTGGCCGTTGAGCGAACACGCCGCCGACGTGGTGGTGATGCAGCATGGCCTGGATTTCTGCCTGTCGCCCCACGGTTTGTTGCGTGAAGCGGCGAGCAGCGTACGGCCCGGCGGGCATTTGCTGATCATCGGCATCAATCCGTGGAGCACCTGGGGGCTGCGTCATGTCTTCGCCCACGACGCCCTGCGCAAGGCGCGCTGCATCTCGCCGTCACGGGTTGCCGACTGGCTGAATCTGCTGGGCTTCGCGCTGGAGAAACGCCGCTTCGGATGCTATCGTCCGCCGCTCGCGTCGCCCAAGTGGCAGAACCGTCTGGCCGGCTGGGAACGCAAGGCCGGTGGCTGGCAGTTGTCGGGTGGCGGTTTCTATTTATTGGTCGCGCGCAAGATTGTGGTCGGACTCAGGCCATTGCGCCAGGAGCGCCGCGAGCCGATGGGCAAGCTGATTCCGCTGCCGATGGCCAAGGTCAATCGTCGCCACATCGAACCGTAAACCCTCTTTTATTTGTGGCCGGGCCTGTCCCGGCCTCGGTCATTGTCGATCCGTGATTGGCAAGACAGGCATTTTTCTGGAAAGGCTGGCATGAGCGAAAGCGTTGAAAGCGTCGACACCGTAGAACTGTTCACCGACGGCGCCTGCAAGGGCAATCCCGGCCCCGGCGGCTGGGGCGCTTTGCTGGTGTGCAAGGGCGTCGAGAAGGAATTGTGGGGCGGCGAAGCCAACACCACCAACAACCGCATGGAACTGCTCGGCGCCATCCGTGGCCTCGAAGCCTTGAAGCGGCCGTGCGAAGTGCTGCTGGTGACCGACTCGCAATACGTGATGAAGGGCATCAACGAGTGGATGGCGAACTGGAAAAAGCGCGGCTGGAAAACCGCCGCAAAAGAGCCAGTGAAGAACGCCGATTTGTGGAAAGAGCTGGACGAGCAGGTCAACCGCCACAAAGTCACCTGGAAGTGGGTGCGCGGGCACATTGGCCATCACGGCAATGAGCGGGCCGACCAGTTGGCCAACCGTGGCGTGGATGAGGTTCGCGGGTACAAGCAGAGCTGAGTTTTTCTGAAAAAACAGTGGCGCGCCCATTCGCGAGCAGGCTCGCTCCCACAGGGAAACGCATTCCAGATCCGATTCTGCTTCTTCCTTGGATTGGAATTCATTCCAATGTGGGAGCGGGCTTGCTCGCGAAGGGCGCGCCTCGGTCTGACTGAAACACCCCGCCGAGCGTGTTAACATCCGCGTTTTTGCCCGATAGACCCGTTGAGAGCTGAGCACCTGATGGCCACCAGATCCGTTGTACTCGATACCGAAACCACCGGCATGCCGGTGACCGATGGTCACCGGATCATTGAAATCGGTTGCGTCGAACTGATCGGTCGGCGCCTGACGGGCCGGCATTTTCACGTTTACCTGCAACCGGATCGCGAGAGTGACGAAGGCGCCATCGGCGTTCACGGCATCACCAACGAGTTTCTCGTCGGCAAGCCGCGTTTTGCTGAGGTCGCGGATGAATTCTTCGAGTTCATCAAAGGCGCGCAGCTGATCATCCATAACGCGGCGTTCGACGTTGGCTTCATCAACAACGAATTCGCCTTGATGGGCCAGCACGACCGCGCTGACATCACCCAGCATTGCACCATTCTCGACACCTTGATGATGGCCCGCGAACGCCACCCCGGGCAGCGCAACAGCCTCGATGCGTTGTGCAAACGCTATGGCGTCGATAACTCCGGTCGGGAACTGCACGGCGCCTTGCTCGACTCGGAGATTCTTGCCGACGTCTACCTGACCATGACCGGCGGCCAGACCAGCCTGTCACTGGCCGGCAACGCCTCCGACGGCAATGGCACGGGTGAGGGCGCAGATAACTCGGCCACGGAAATCCGTCGCCTGCCGACTGATCGCCAGCCCGCGCGAATCATTCGCGCCACCGAGGAAGAACTGGCCGCACACCTTGCGCGGCTGGAGATCATCGCCAAGTCTGCCGGCGGGCCGGCGCTGTGGACGCAGATTGCCGAGGCTGACGCTCAGGCGTAAGACGGTGCTGTGGCAAGGAAGCTTGCTCCCGCTCGGCTGCGAAGCAGTCGCAAACACGCTGAATCCGGTTTGTCTGAAAGTAAGCAAAGGGCTGCTCCGCATCCCTGCGGGAGCAAGCTCCCTCACCACGAAAACTGAGCGGTACTTGCCAGCGCGCCGCGGTTTCCATCGATGAAGCCAACTGGCCACCCTCGCCACATCCGCTGCAACCCACTACCCTGAGTGCACGGGTCGGGTGCAAACCTGCCGCTTCAGGACACTGAGCTTCATGTACAGAGATTTGAAATTCACGCTGGCGATCATCCATCGCGACATCAAGGTCGACACTGTCGGCTGCGTCAAGGAATGAGGACTTTTCCCAGTATGCAACCGGTCATGAATCCGAAATACCCTGGGTTGTCGGTGCGTGTCGCCGACGAAGGCTTTGCGCCGTATATCTGGGGCAGTGACTTCAGTTTCGAGGTCGCGGCGTATGGCGCGGCGCAGATCGGCAAGCCGGTCGAGCAGTGGCCGGTGACGCCCATCGTGCCGTACCGCAAATGCTACGGGATCGACCCGGAGGAATTCAGCGCCTTTCACAACGCGCCCGACAGTGCGATTTTCATGGCCTGGCTGGACGATGAGCCGGTCGGGCACCTGGTGATCAGCACCAACTGGAACGGCTTTGCGCACATCGACGAACTGGCGGTTCACGCCCCGGCGCGGCGTCACGGCGTGGCCAAGGCGTTGCTGGATGTCGCGCAGTTCTGGAGCCGCAAGAAGAAGCTCCCAGGCATCATGCTCGAAACCCAGAACAACAACCTCGGCGCCTGTCGGTTGTACGAGCGGTGCGGTTACGTGATGGGTGGTATCGACCAGTTGCGCTATCGCGGCATCGATCCGCACACCGCCGAAGTGGCCTTGTTCTGGTATCGCCTGTTCGACAATCCGCTGGAAAACCCGCTCAGCCCGACAGCATCGCCTCGGCTTGTTCCGTGACGATGCCCAGCAGCGTCTGAATCGCTGCCGACGGCACGGCGTGCTTGAAGGTCAGGGCGTATAGGCTGATCGGCACGGCGGGCGACAACGGGCAGACGTCCAGCCCGCCGGCGCGCGCGCCTAACGCGGTGAACGGGTCGACGATGGCCAGCCCTTCGCCAGCCTCGACCATGCTGCGCATCATTTGGTGGGTTTGCACGCGGATCTGGACGCTGGGTGCCGGGCGCAAGGCCTGGAGCTTGTGTTCCAGCGCCGGGCTCAACGGATCCTGACCTTCGAGGCCGACCATGGACTGTCCGGCCAGATCCTGCACAGAGACATATTTCTGCTTCGGCTGCAGCCAGCCGTGCGGCGCGAGCAATTGCAGCTTGCCCTGCGCCAGGGGTTGGCAGTCGATATCGGGATGCTCGGGGTCGTGCAGGCTCAGGCCCAGATCGCTTTCGCGCAACAACAGGCTGCGAATAATGTCGCGGGTCGGCGCACTGAGCAGGCTGCAAGGTGCGTCGGGCAGACGTCGGCGCAGGGCGGCGAGGCTTTGAGGCAAGAGTTGTTGGGTCAGCGGCGGGGTGCCGATGATGCGCAAGGGCGGGGCGAGGTATTGTTTCAGGCTGTTGGCCAGACGCTGCACCGGTTCCAGCGCTTCATAAATGTGCGCGATTTCTACCTGCAAGGCCCGCGCTTCCGGGGTCGATTGCAGGCGCCCGCGAACGCTGGCGAACAGCATGAACCCCAACTGGCTCTCGGCTTCGCGCAAGCGCTCTTCGATTTCGGTCACTGGCAATTGCAGCCATTCGGCGGCGGTGCCCAGATGACCGGTCTGCAAGAGCGCATGAATCACTTCGATATGGCGTAAACGCATGCGTGAAGTCCATGTTCAGCAGGTGGGGTCAGAGGCTGAATCCTACCCCAAGTCTGCATTCAAGACTTCTGCTCATAACCGTCGGTTATTGAGCGGCGATCGGCTCAGGTTCGCGAATCAGGGTGATACCTGACTGAACCAGGATAAACTCGCTCTCGCTGACTTTGTTGACACGGTCACCAATAGCGAGTCTGTAAATGGGCTCCGAGCCAGTGGAACCGTCTGCAGACGGATTCGATTCCTGGAATTCATGCACGGAATAAACGCGGCCTTCCGCATCTCTTGCATGAAACTGACCGACGAGTACTGCTGCCATCTGCTTAGAACCTCTGGAGATAAAACGCTTGATTTGCGGCTTGGTAGACCGCTGTCAAGCTTGGTAAGTTTTCCTACCGGAAAAAAATATTTCACGCGCAGGAAAATCCAATGACTGCTGGTGGAATCGTCACCGGATCATCTATAACTACCGGCTCCTCCCACGGACCTTCGAGAGTCTTCCATGAGCAATGTCTACAACGTCGCTGTAGTGGTCGGTAGCCTGCGCAAAGCATCGATCAATCGTAAAGTCGCCCTGGCCCTGGCGGAACTGGCCCCGGCCAATCTCAAACTGGAGATTGTCGAAATCGGTGATCTGCCGCTGTACAACGAAGACATCGACGGCGATTCCCCGCCCGCAGCCTACAGCACTTTCCGTCAGAAAGTGGCGTCATCCGACGCGGTGCTCTTTGTTACCCCCGAGTACAACCGCTCGATCCCGGCGCCGTTGAAGAACGCCATCGACGTCGGTTCCCGCCCATACGGCAAGAGCGCCTGGAGCGGCAAGCCCGGCGCGGTGATCAGCGTCTCGCCAGGCGCCATCGGCGGTTTCGGCGCCAACCAGCACCTGCGCCAGACGTTCGTCTTTCTCGATATTCACTGCCTGCAACAGCCGGAAGCCTATCTGGGCGGGGCCGGCACTGCGTTTGACGAGGCGGGCCAGCTGAGCGAATCGGTCAAGCCGTTTCTGCAGAAATTCATTGATGCGTACGGCCAGTTCGTAGAACAACACAAAAAATAATCCGTACACGGACCCATTGTGGGAGCGGGCTTGCTCGCGAATGCGCTGTGCCAGATAAGGATTTTTTATCTGATACACCGCATTCGCGAGCAAGCCCGCTCCCACATTTTGATCTCCATCCATTTCGATATTTGAAGGCTGTTGCGAATGCTCGCTGCGTCACTGATTTTCCTGCTGACCATTACCCTTGTGATCTGGCAGCCCAAAGGCCTTGGCGTCGGCTGGAGTGCGACCCTTGGCGCCGTGCTGGCGTTGATCTTCGGCGTCGTCCACCTGACGGATATCCCGCTGGTCTGGCAAATCATCTGGAACGCCACCGGCACTTTCGTGGCGCTGATCATCATCAGCCTGCTGCTCGACGAGGCGGGGTTTTTCGCGTGGGCGGCGCTGCATGTTGCACGGTGGGGGCGGGGCAGCGGGCGCAAGCTGTTTGCCTTCATGGTGCTGCTGGGTGCACTGGTGTCGGCATTGTTCGCCAATGACGGCGCGGCGCTGATCCTTACTCCCATCGTGATTTCGATGCTGCTGGCGCTGCGCTTTTCCCCGGCGGCGACGCTGGCCTTTGTCATGGGCGCCGGGTTTATTGCCGACACAGCGAGCCTGCCGTTGGTGGTGTCGAACCTGGTCAACATCGTTTCGGCGGACTTCTTTCACATTGGTTTCAATCGCTATGCTGCGGTAATGGTGCCGGTGAACTTTGTCAGCGTGGCGGCGACGTTGGGCATGTTGTTGTGGTTTTTTCGCCGCGATATTCCAGCGGCCTACGACCCTGAGCAACTGGAAAACCCGCACACGGCGATTCACGACAAGGCGACGTTCTATGCCGGTTGGGCGGTGCTGGCGATCCTGCTGATCGGCTGCTTCGCCCTCGAACCGCTGGGCATTCCGATCAGCGCCATTTCTGCGGTGTGCGCCGCGCTGCTGCTGGGCATCGCCGCACGGGGTCACAAGATATCCACGCGCAAAGTGATGAAAGAAGCGCCCTGGCAGATCGTGATTTTCTCGTTGGGCATGTATCTGGTGGTCTACGGCCTGCGCAATGCCGGGCTCACCGGTTATCTCGCCGGATGGCTGGATGTCTTCGCTAGCCACGGCGTGTGGGGCGCGGCCATGGGCACCGGCGTGCTGACGGCGCTGCTGTCGTCAATCATGAACAATTTGCCGACGGTGCTGATCGGCTTGCTGTCGATCGATGCCAGCCAGGCCAGCGGGGTGATCAAGGAAGCGATGATTTACGCCAACGTGATCGGCAGCGATCTGGGGCCGAAGATTACGCCGATTGGCAGTCTGGCAACGTTGTTGTGGCTGCACGTGCTGGAACGCAAGGGCATCCATATTGGCTGGGGTTATTACTTCAAGGTCGGGATCGTGTTGACGGTGCCGGTGTTGTTGGTGACCTTGGCGGCGCTGGCGCTGCGGCTTTCGCTGTAGACCGAGGTGACTCCATCGCGAGCAGGCTCACTCCTACAATTGAAATACGATCCCCTGTAGGAGTGAGCCTGCTCGCGAAGGCGATGGTCCAGGCACCAAAAATCTCAGGTTTGCCCCGGCACATTCGGCCAAAGATCCGACACCAGAAACAACCGCTCGGCCTCTTCCCAGTCGCCCTGCGCATTTTCGCTCAGGCGCACCAGCAATTGCGCCGGAGCCAGCGGCGACAAGTCCGCCAGCCACAGACGCAACTGTTCCGCTGTCCAGACCTGATCCGCCGGATAATGCGCCGGCGCCAGCCAGGCATGACGCGGCAGCGGTTGCCAGCGCCCGGCCGGACGTTGCGCGACAAACGCCGGCCAATCCTTCTGATGCAGCCAGTTGCCACGCAGATGCCGCGGGTGTGCACCCTGCGGGGGCGCAGACTGTCCCGGCCATGGATACAGCAGATAACCGCCGAGCCACAAATGCGCGCTGAACGTCTCGATATCCAGTGTCGCCAGCACCTCGCGGCTTTCCGGACGCGCCGAAATCGGCAGTTGGTGCGCGGCCAGATGCGCCAGTTTGCGATCCAGCCGGTCATGGCAGCCCGGCCCCAGCCATTGCGCCGGATCATGGCCATCGCCGTTTTGCGGGCCGAGGTAGAGCTTGATCGCCAGTTCCAGATGATGCACGCCGTCGCGGTCACGCAGCAGCATGTCCAGCTCGCCGAGGGTGTGGCCGGCGCGGCGAATAGGCAGGTTGGCGGCGATCAGCTCGATGCCGGGCGCGTGCTCCACGGCAAACTGCCACAAGCGTTCGTAATAAAGGCCCAGACGCCTTGTCCGGGCCTGCGACAACCAGTGCAGCAAGCCGTAACTGTCACGGTCAAGTTGGCGCAGCCAGTGTTCCAGGCGTGGCGGGTCTTGCACCCAATCACTGCCGGCCAGCGGGTGGCGCTGCGGCCAGGGCGTAGCGGCGAGCATCGGCGGGGCGAGGATCACCCACGCCAGGTCGCGCACCTCCGGATGGCGCAGTTGATGAGGGAGCTGAAGCAAATCGGGAAACAGGATCATCTTGCGAGCATAGCCTTAAACCTGAGCACACCCTTGAGGCTGAAAGGATTTTGTCTATCTGGCGCTTTCGCCCATAATCGTGCTTTTCGCGTTTTCGATTGTCCGCAGAGGTCCCATGGAGCAATTTCGTAATATCGGCATCATCGGTCGCCTGGGCAGTTCCCAGGTGCTGGATACCGTCCGCCGACTGAAACGGTTTCTGCTCGACCGGCATCTGCACGTGATTCTCGAAGACACCATTGCTGAAGTCCTGCCGGGCCATGGCCTGCAAACGTCGTCACGCAAGATGCTCGGCGAGGTCTGCGACATGGTCATCGTTGTCGGCGGTGACGGCAGCCTGCTTGGCGCCGCCCGCGCCCTGGCCAAACATAATATTCCGGTGCTGGGGATCAACCGTGGCAGCCTCGGTTTTCTCACCGACATTCGCCCGGACGAGCTGGAAGTCGAAGTCGCCAAGGTGCTCGACGGCCATTATCTGGTGGAAAACCGCTTTCTGCTGCAAGCCGAAGTCCGCCGCCACGCCGAGGCCATCGGCCAGGGCGATGCGCTGAACGATGTCGTGCTGCATCCCGGCAAATCGACGCGGATGATCGAATTCGAGCTGTACATCGACGGTCAGTTCGTCTGCAGCCAGAAGGCCGACGGCCTGATCGTCGCCACGCCCACCGGCTCCACCGCGTACGCGCTGTCGGCCGGTGGCCCGATCATGCACCCCAAGCTCGACGCCATTGTGATTGTGCCGATGTACCCCCATATGTTGTCGAGCAGGCCGATTGTGGTCGATGGCAACAGTGAGCTGAAAATCGTCGTGTCGAAAAACATGCAGATTTACCCGCAAGTCTCCTGCGACGGGCAGAACCATTTCACCTGTGCGCCGGGCGACACCATCACCGTCAGTAAAAAAGCGCAGAAATTGCGGCTGATCCATCCACTCGACCACAACTATTATGAAGTCTGCCGTACCAAGCTCGGCTGGGGCAGCAAGTTGGGGGGCGGAGGCGACTGATGCTCGATCCCGCGCGCAGTTACGACCTGATCGGTGACGTGCACGGATGCGCCCTGACCCTGGAACACTTGCTTGACCGTCTCGGTTATCACAAGCAGGGCGGGGTCTGGCGGCATCCATCGCGCATGGCTGTGTTTGTCGGCGACATCATCGACCGTGGCCCGCGAATCCGTGAGGCGCTGCACATCGTTCATGACATGGTCCAGGCTGGCCAGGCCTTGTGCATCATGGGCAACCACGAATTCAACGCCCTGGGCTGGAGCACCCCGGCGCCACCGGGCAGTGGCAAGCAATTCGTCCGTGAACACACGCCTCGCCATGCCCGCCTGCTGCACGAAACGCTGAGCCAATTCGAAGACCATCCGGGTGACTGGCATGACTTTCAGCAATGGTTCTATGAGCTGCCATTGTTTATCGATGCCGGACGTTTCCGGGTCGTGCACGCGTGCTGGGATGCCGGTCTGATCGAACCATTGCGGGCGTTGTTTCCCGACGGCTGCGTCGACGAACATTTCCTGCAGGCCTCGGCGGTTCCCGGCAGCTTCGCCTGCACCGTGTTCGACCGTCTGCTGCGCGGCACCGATATGCGCCTGCCGGGCGGCCTGACCATGACCAGTGGCGACGGTCTGGTGCGCGCGTTCTTCCGCACCAAGTTCTGGGAGGACGACCCGAAAACCTACGGCGACATCGTCTTTCAGCCTGATGCCCTGCCGGAACCGGTGGCACAGACGCCGCTGTCCTCAACGGAAAAGAATGCCCTGCTGCGTTATGGCGTCGACGAGCCATTGCTGTTCGTCGGCCACTACTGGCGCAGCGGCCAACCCGCGCCGATCCGTCCGAACCTCG
The DNA here is from genome assembly GCF_014268545.1 of Pseudomonas sp. SWRI81. NCBI lineage: Bacteria > Pseudomonadati > Pseudomonadota > Gammaproteobacteria > Pseudomonadales > Pseudomonadaceae > Pseudomonas > Pseudomonas sp. SWRI81. The sequence goes on along the minus strand of NZ_JABWQS010000021.1, from coordinate 56,288 downwards.
CCTGCCTGGATTACAGCGCGGTGCTCTACGGCAAACTGGTCGCTTATCGTCTGGATCAGGAAACTCGCCTCGATCCAGATAAATTTGTCTGGGTCGATGTCGAGCGGCCGGAGGTGCTGCAATGAGTGCGGTAGCGGTATTGCGCCTGCCCCTGGCGGTGGACCTGAGCGGCTTCGTCAAACTCCTGCAACGTATGCAGGTCCCGCATCGGGTCAGCGAGGAGGCGGGCGAGCAGGTGCTGTGGGCGCCGGCTGAAATCAGCGAAGACGTGCGTTCGCTGTACGAACGCTTCCCGGCCGGCGATCCCGATCAGCAACTGGACATTCCGCTGGGCCAGACCTTCAAGCGTCCGGGCTTCGCCGAACAACTGAAACACGCCCGGGCCACCGGTTTCATTCTGCTGTTGAGCCTGATTGTCGGCGGTCTGACCTTTCTCGGCGAGAACCTCGAAACGCTGCGCTGGTTGACCTTCCTCGACTTTCGCGTGATCGGCGAGTACATCCAGTTCACCCCATTGGCTGACAGTCTGGCGGCGGGGCAGTGGTGGCGGCTGATCACGCCGATGCTGATCCATTTCGGCATCCTCCACCTGGCCATGAACGGCATGTGGTACTGGGAGCTGGGCCGGCGTATCGAGTCGCGTCAGGGCAGTATCAACCTGATCGGCCTGACGTTGCTGTTCAGCCTGGTGTCCAACTATGCGCAGTTCGTCTGGAGCGGCCCGACCCTGTTTGGCGGTCTGTCCGGCGTGCTCTACGGCTTGCTCGGGCATTGCTGGATTTTCCAGCTGCTGGCGCCGAACCCGGCCTATCGCCTGCCGCGCGGCGTGCTGGTGATGATGCTGGTGTGGCTGCTGGTGTGCATGTCCGGGCTGATCTCGCTGATCGGTTTCGGCCAGATTGCCAACGCCGCACACCTGAGCGGGTTACTCATCGGATGCTTCACCGGTTTGTTGGGCGGTTTGTATAACCGCCGTAAACTGGCCGTCTAAATTTTTTGTTTCAGTAAAGAGCACGGAGACCCCTGATGTCCTCTTTCAACGACATGATCAACAACATCACCCCGGACATCTACGAAAGCCTGAAACTGGCCGTGGAAATCGGCAAATGGTCCGACGGCAACAAACTCACCGCCGAGCAGCGCGAGCTGTCGTTGCAGGCGATGATCGCCTGGGAAATCCAGAACCTGCCTGAAGATCAGCGCACTGGTTACATGGGCCCGCAGGAATGTGCGTCGAAGTCGATCGAAGTGCCGAACATTCTGTTCAAGTCGGATGCCATCCATTGATCGAGATTGGCCGCGGTGCAATCAGCAAAATGTCGGCGCGCCTTGACGGGCCGAACGTGCAGTACGCGTTTCGTCTGGACGACGTCGAGGTGCCGGTCAATCCGTTGATCGGCAGCACGCTGCGTCTGGAATATCTGGGGGCAATCCATTGCACCCATTGCGGGCGCAAGACCAAAACCAGCTTCAGTCAGGGCTATTGCTACCCGTGCATGACCAAACTGGCGCAGTGCGACCTGTGCATCATGAGCCCGGAGCGCTGCCACTTTGACGCTGGCACCTGTCGCGATCCGGCGTGGGGCGAGCAGTTCTGCATGACCGATCACGTGGTCTATCTGGCCAACTCGTCGGGGATCAAGGTTGGCATCACCCGTGCAACGCAGTTGCCGACGCGCTGGCTCGATCAAGGGGCGAGTCAGGCCTTGCCGATCATGCGCGTGTCGACACGGCAGCAATCGGGTTTTGTAGAAGACCTGTTCCGCAGTCAGGTGGCGGACAAGACCAACTGGCGCGCCTTGCTCAAGGGCGATGCGGCGGCGGTGGATCTGGCGCAGGTGCGCGATCAGTTGTTCGAAAGCTGCGCCGAAGGCCTGCAAGGTTTACAGGAGCGATTCGGCCTACAGGCGATTCAGACGATTGCCGATGTCGAACCGCTGGAAATCCGCTATCCCGTCGAGCAATACCCGGCGAAAATCGTCAGCTTCAACCTGGACAAGAACCCGATTGCCGAAGGCACGCTGCTGGGGATCAAGGGCCAGTACCTGATCTTTGACACCGGCGTGATCAACATTCGTAAATACACGGCTTACCAGCTCGCCGTGCATCAATAAGGACTCCAGCATGCGCACCGACCAACCGAAGATGATTTACCTCAAGGACTATCAGGCGCCCGAGTACCTGATCGACGAAACGCACCTGACCTTCGAGTTGTTCGAGGACCACAGCCTGGTCCACGCGCAACTGGTGATGCGCCGCAACCCCGAGCGCGGCGCGGGCCTGCCGCCGCTGGTGCTCGACGGCCAGCAACTGGAGCTGCTCTCGGTAACGCTCGCAGACCAGGAGCTGAGCGCCGCTGACTACCAAGTGTCCGACAGCCACCTGACTTTGCAGCCGACCAGCGAAACCTTCACGCTTGACACCAGCGTGCGCATCCACCCGGAAACCAATACCGCGCTGGAGGGCCTGTACAAATCCGGCACGATGTTCTGCACCCAGTGCGAGGCCGAAGGTTTCCGCAAGATCACCTATTACCTCGACCGTCCGGACGTGATGAGCAAGTTCACCACCACGGTGGTCGCCGAACAGCACAGCTACCCGGTGCTGCTCTCCAACGGCAACCCGATCGCTTCCGGCCCCGGCGAAGACGGCCGGCACTGGGCGACCTGGGAAGACCCGTTCAAGAAACCGGCGTACCTGTTCGCGCTGGTCGCCGGTGATTTGTGGTGTGTCGAAGACACCTTCACCACCATGAGTCAGCGCAACGTCGCGCTGCGTATTTACGTCGAGCCGGAAAACATCGACAAGTGCCAGCACGCGATGAACAGCCTGAAGAAATCCATGCGCTGGGACGAAGAGGTTTATGGCCGCGAGTACGATCTGGACATTTTCATGATCGTGGCCGTGAACGATTTCAACATGGGCGCAATGGAGAACAAGGGCCTCAACATCTTTAACTCCAGCGCCGTGCTGGCTCGCGCCGAAACCGCCACCGACGCCGCGCACCAGCGGGTCGAAGCGATCGTCGCTCACGAATACTTCCACAACTGGTCGGGCAACCGCGTGACCTGCCGCGACTGGTTCCAGCTGTCGCTCAAGGAAGGCTTCACGGTGTTCCGCGACGCCGGTTTCTCCTCGGACATGAATTCGGCCACGGTCAAGCGCATTCAGGATGTTGCGTACCTGCGCACCCACCAGTTCGCCGAAGATGCCGGCCCCATGGCCCACGCCGTGCGCCCGGACAGCTTCATCGAGATTTCCAACTTCTACACCCTGACCGTGTACGAAAAGGGTTCGGAAGTGGTCGGCATGATCCACACCTTGCTCGGCGCCGCAGGCTTCCGCAAAGGCAGCGATCTGTACTTTGAACGCCACGACGGCCAGGCCGTGACCTGCGATGACTTCGTCAAGGCCATGGAAGATGCCAACGGTGTCGATCTGAGCCAGTTCAAGCGCTGGTACAGCCAGGCCGGTACGCCACGTCTGGCGGTGAGCGAGTCCTATGACGCTGCTGCCAAGACTTATAGCCTGACCTTCCGTCAGAGCTGCCCGCCAACCCCGGACAAAGTCGAGAAGCTGCCGTTTGTGATTCCAGTGGAGCTGGGTCTGCTCGATAGCCAAGGCAACGAGATGGCCCTGCGTCTCGGCGGTGAAGCCGCCGCCCAAGGCACCACTCGGGTTATCTCGGTGACCGAAGCTGAACAGACCTTTACCTTCGTCGACATCAATGAGCAACCGCTGCCATCGCTGCTGCGCGGGTTCTCGGCGCCGGTGAAACTGAGCTTCCCGTACAACCGCGATCAGTTGATGTTCCTGATGCAGCACGACAGCGATGGCTTCAATCGCTGGGATGCCGGCCAGCAATTGGCAGTGCAGGTGCTACAAGAGCTGATCGGCCAACAGCAGAAGGGCGAGAGCCTGACGCTCGACCCGCGTCTGGTCTCGGCGCTGCGCACGGTGCTGTCCGACGAGTCGCTGGATCAGGCGATGGTCGCGGAAATGCTCTCGCTGCCGGGGGAGGCGTATCTTACCGAAATCAGCGAAGTGGCCGACGTCGAGGCGATCCATATCGCTCGCGAATTTGCCCGCAAGCAATTGGCTGAAGGTCTGTTCGAGGCGTTGTGGCTGCGTTATCAGGCCAACCGCGACTTGTCGAAGAAAACCCCATATGTGGCCGAGGCCGAGCACTTCGCCCGTCGTGCGTTGCAGAACATCACCCTGTCGTACCTGATGCTCAGCGGCAAGCCGGAAGTCCTTGCGGCCGCGCTGGAACAGTTCGAAAACGCCGACAACATGACCGAGCGCCTGACCGCGCTGGCGGTGCTGGTCAATTCGCCGTTCGAAGAACAGAAAGCCTTGGCGCTGGCGAGTTTCGCCGAGCACTTCAAGGACAACCCGCTGGTCATGGACCAGTGGTTCAGCGTGCAGGCCGGCAGCACCTTGCCGGGCGGTCTGGAGCGGGTGAAGGCGTTGATGCAGCACCCGGCGTTCAACATCAAGAACCCGAACAAGGTGCGTGCACTGATCGGCGCGTTTGCCGGGCAAAACCTGATCAACTTCCATGCGGCGGACGGCTCTGGCTATCGCTTCCTGGCGGATCTGGTGATCGAGCTGAACGGCTTCAACCCGCAGATCGCCTCGCGCCAACTGGCCCCGCTGACCCGCTGGCGCAAATACGACAGCGCCCGTCAGGCGCTGATGAAGGGTGAGCTGGAGCGGATTCTGGCATCGGGTCAGCTGTCAAGCGACGTATACGAAGTGGTCAGCAAGAGCCTGGCGTAACGCCTAGGCCAATATGTGGGCTGGTGGTATTCAGATTCGCGACAGCTCACAAATCCTATGGTGGGAGCGGTGTACTCGGAATCGCGACAACACGCAAAACCTATTGTGGGAGCGAGCTTGCTCGCGAATGCCGGTGTGTCATCCAACGAATTCGTTGCCTGACACACCCTCTTCGTGAACAAGCCCACTCCCACAGTTTTTAGCGGTGTACTCAGAATCGTGTTAACACACCGATCCAATGTGGGAGTGAGCCTGCTCGCGATCGCGGTGTGTCAGACACTGAAATATGACTGATACAACGCCATCGCGAGCAGGCTCACTCCTACAGAGGTTGCGTTTCGTCAGTTATCTCAGGTCAAACCGATCCAGATTCATCACCTTCGTCCATGCCTTGACGAAATCGTTGACGAACTGCTGCTTGGCATCCGCACTGGCGTACACCTCGGCCAATGCACGTAACTGTGCATTGGAGCCGAACACCAGATCCACCCGCGTCGCTGTCCATTTCGCCGCTCCGGTCTTGCGATCACGCCCTTCGAACTCATCGGCATCCCGTGACGTCGGCGTCCACTCCACACCCATGTCCAGCAGATTGGTGAAGAAGTCATTGGTCAGTGCTTCGGTGTTATCAGTGAACACACCCTGGCGACTCTGCCCGACATTGGTATTCAACACCCGCAGACCACCCAGCAGCACCGTCATTTCCGGCGCGGTGAGCGTCAGCAGTTGTGCTTTGTCGATCAGCAAAGCCTCGGCCGAAATGCTGTATTTGCCCTTGCTGTAGTTACGGAAGCCATCGGCAATCGGCTCAAGAAACCCAAACGATTCGACATCGGTTTGCTCTGGCGAGGCGTCGGCGCGGCCCGGTGAAAACGGCACCGAAATCGAATGTCCGGCGTTTCTCGCGGCTTGCTCGACCCCGGCATTGCCCGCCAGCACGATCAGGTCTGCCAGGGAAATTTGCTTGCCGCCGATTGCCGTGCCGTTGAAGTCTTTCTGAATGCCTTCAAGCGTCGTCAGTACCTTGTCCAGTTGCTCCGGCTGGTTGGCCTGCCAGAACTTCTGCGGCGCCAGACGCAAGCGTCCGCCATTGGCGCCGCCGCGTTTGTCCGAACCACGAAAGGTCGAAGCGGCCGCCCAGGCGGTCGACACCAGTTGTGATACCGACAGTCCTGACGCCAGCACGGTGTTTTTCAGGGCAGTGGCATCACTGTCATCGATCAGCGCGTGCGTTATCTGGGGAATCGGGTCTTGCCAGAGCAATTCCTCTTGCGGCAATTCCGGACCGAGGTAGCGCGACAGCGGGCCCATGTCGCGATGGATCAGTTTGTACCATGCGCGAGCGAAGGCGTCGGCCAACTGTTCTGGACGGGCCAAAAAGCGCCGGGAAATCTGTTCGTAAGCGGGATCGAAACGCAGCGCCAGGTCAGACGTGAGCATCGTCGGCGACAGGCGTTTGTTCGGGTCGTGAGCATGGGGCACGGTGCCTGCGCCGGCGCCGTTTTTCGGTCGCCACTGGTGCGCGCCGGCCGGGCTCTTGGTCAGTTCCCATTCGAAGCCGAACAGGTTTTCCAGGTAGTTGTTGCTCCATTGGGTGGGGGTGGTGGTCCAGGTGACTTCCAGGCCACTGGTGATCGTGTCAGCGCCTTTACCGCTGCCAAAGGCGTTTTTCCAGCCCAAGCCTTGCTGTTCCAGACCGGCCGCTTCCGGCTCGGGACCGACGTTGTCGGCAGGCCCTGCGCCGTGGGTCTTGCCAAAGGCGTGGCCGCCAGCAATCAGCGCCACGGTTTCTTCGTCATTCATGGCCATGCGGCCGAAGGTCTCGCGAATGTCTTTGGCCGAGGCCACCGGATCCGGATTGCCTTCAGGGCCTTCCGGGTTCACATAGATCAGGCCCATCTGCACCGCGGCAAGGGGATTTTCCAGGTTGCGTTCGCCCTGATCGGTGCGGCTTTCTTCCTTGCCATGTAAATCCGGCTCAGCTACCAGCGTGCCGTCGCCGGGTTCCTGCACCGGGCCATTGCTCTTGCCGTAACGGTTATCGCCGCCCAGCCATTCTGTTTCCGAACCCCAGTAGACGTCTTCGTCCGGCTCCCAGACATCGGCGCGGCCGCCGGAAAACCCAAAGGTCTTGAAGCCCATGGACTCCAGCGCAACGTTACCGGTCAGCACAATCAGGTCGGCCCAGGAAATATTGCGCCCGTACTTCTGTTTGACCGGCCACAGCAGACGCCGGGCCTTGTCGAGGCTGACGTTGTCTGGCCAGCTGTTGAGCGGGGCGAACCGTTGCTGACCGGAACCGGCACCACCGCGTCCATCGGCGGTGCGATAAGTCCCGGCGCTGTGCCAGGCCATGCGCACGAACAGCGGGCCGTAATGGCCGAAGTCCGCTGGCCACCAGTCCTGGGAATCGGTCATTAGCGCTTTGATGTCTTGTTTCAGGGCCTGGAAGTCCAGGCTTTTGAACGCTTTGGCGTAGTCGAATTCCGGGCCTAGCGGATCTGACTTGGGCGAATGCTGACTGAGGATCTTAAGGTTGAGTTGATTCGGCCACCAATCACGGTTCGTCGTACCGCCACCGGCAGCGTGGTTGAACGGGCATTTCGATTCGTTTGCCATGTTCGTGTCCCTATCAGGTCTGCGGCCGGCTCGTGCCGACTTCGGACTGGTAAGGCTAGACGCGAGTTGGGGAGTCGGCTAATAGGCCGGGTATTCGGGACTGATAGGCTACCTCTCTCAATAAGCTGAGATAGGGAATACTTCGACATCGGGTTATTTCGAATGGTTCTAAAAGACTGGTATATCTGACAGTGGCCGCTGATCGTGCATCAAAATATATTCAAGGTGCAATGAAGGCCACTAACTTAAATAAAGGAATAGATATTATGTCTCGGGAAGATATGCTTCAGCTTTTAAGAAATTCAAAAGCTACGGGGTCGTTTGTAGCTTTTATCGATGGAGAAGAGTTTCTTCGCAGCGAGCAATTCTTATTCTACAACGCAGGCAAGGAATTTTTCATTATCGGTAGTAACAATAACGAAGATAGGGTGGAGTTCTCCGTTCCAACTTCGTTACAGGGTGATGGCCCTCACATCGTACAGCACCCCTCTGGAAGACTGGAATGGGATGTCATGAACGATAATGTTAGGTACCCTGTTGAGTCCGGCTCGGTAACCGTTACCTTTGATAACAATAGAAGTGTTGTGTCCGGCGCTGTTGATTTTATTGTTAAACATAATGGCGTTGCCAGAAAAGTAACGGGGAAATTTGACATCCGTCAATAAACATTCCGAATAAAGCGCATTAAAATAATAGCAAAAACGCCAAGGGGAAATTGATTGGTGGTCGATTGATGGCAGGAAAATACTGGGTGACTTTCATCTCTCGTGGGATAGAGCTTATACCGGGAAAAAATGCAGGCTCCTTAACGTCAGGCGCCTGCACACGCTGGCCGATCAACTGGACTGCGCAGCCTCATCCTCAGGCATCTCATCCAGAATATCCTCCTGCCCCGGCAGTTCAGTAATTACACTGAAGTCCGTCACCTCGACCGCGCCATTGCCATAGCCCAACAAATGAAACGAGAAGGCCTTGCGCGGCTGCGGGTTCTCAAAGCTGAAGTCCATCTCCAGCGGCTGATCCGCCGTGGCGATCATTTCCGCCGGCAGGCCCAGTTGCACGTCCTGTTCGAACTCCTTGGCCTTGAGCTGGATATACGCCGCCTGCTGCGGGTCGACCGAGCGCACGGTCAGGCGTACGCGAGTGTGTGAGCCTTTGGGCATTTCCAGGTATTGCGCGCCGATGAGATTGTCGGCCCAGTCATCCTTGATCTGTGCTTGCAGCGGGATAACGTTGTTGCTGCCGAACTGGTAGCGATGGTTGAGCGACGTGCGCAGCAAGGAGAGGTCCAGCGCATTGGCGCGCGCGGCAATCTGCCTGGCCAGGTGACCGCTATAGATGCCTTTGTAGGTGGCGCTGTCGGCGATGAACCCGGCGCTTTCGTAATAGCGGCAGCGGCGCGGCAGGTCGCATTCGGAGAAGATCCCCTGGCCGTTGTGGTAACGCAGCTTGCCGTTGGTGAACGACATGATTTCGCGCCCGGACTCGTAGTCACGGAACAGCGAACGACCGCTCAGCGCACTCGGCACCGGCAGGTCGAAGTAGTCGAGAATCGAGGTGCTCAGATCGACATGGCCATAGACGCCGACGTTCAGGCGCGGCAGTTGCGCCTGTTCCGGCGCCAGCGTCAGGTTGAAGCCCCACGACGAGGCCAGGCGCACACCATCGATGCCGTGGGATTCGTCCGAGGTGATCACCACCAGGGTGTCCTTGAGAATGCCCTGACGCTCCAGCCCCAACAGGAACTGGTCCAGCGCGTCGTCGAGATAACCGACAGCGGCCTGCTTCGGCGTTTCATAGCGCTCAAGATAATCCTCCGGTGCGGAGTAGGGCTGGTGGGTGCCCACGGTCAGCAGCGTCAGCATCCAAGGCTGCTGGTGCTTTTTCAGTTGCCCGACGTAATCCAGCGCGCCCTCGAAAAAGGCCTTGTCGTCCTTGCCCCACGGGAATTCCAGATAATTGCTGTTGCTGAACCATTCCAGGCCATGGGTCGCATCGAAACCAATGTGCGGCATGATCTTGTCTTTGGCCATGAAGCGCAGGCCGGCGCCCTGCAAGTAGTGCGTACTGAAACCGTGTTCGCGCAGTTGCGCCGGCAGGCAGGCCTGATTGCGCTCGGTCAGGGTGAGCATTTCAACGCCCTTGGGCGTGCCGTTGTTGAGCTTGTCGTAATCGCCGCAGAGCATGGCGTACAGGCCGCGAATGGTCTGATGGGTGTGCAGCACGTAATCCGGGGTATTCATGCCGCGCTCGGCCCAGCGGCTGAGGTTGGGCATCAGGTCTTCCTGATAATGGCTGCCGATCGCCTCGCGGTTGGCGCGAATATAGGCGCCGGGGATGCCTTCCAGGGCGATGATCAGCACGTTGCGCGCCTGACCCGGCTCGGCCAGCAGTTTCTGCCCGTTGAGGTCGACATCGGTGAGGCCGGCCATGGCCGGCGCCGGTTCCTCGACGTCGCCGTCCAGCCATTCCTCGGCCTGAATCTGCCAATCGGCGACTTCGCTGGCAAGCAACTGATGCGGCAGGTTGTACAGGCGCCAGGCATCGCCGTCGTCAGGCCACAGGTTTTGTGCGCCCCAATGGGCGGCGAACAAGACGATTGGCGCAGCCCAGACAGAGCGCGGCAAATTCGGACGAGTCAGGCCGCGCCCGACAAATTGAGTCAGCAACCAGAAAACCAGTGCCACCAACAAAGCGATGGTCAGGGCAGGGTGCGCAAGTCCGCCGCCCGTGGAGTTTTCAACGAACTGCGGGTCGATCAGATAATGAATATCGGAAGGCGTCGGCAGGCGGCCGACAGCGCTGACCAGTTCCGCCGTGGCGATCGCCAGCAGCGCCCAGAACAACAGCACCGGCAAGGCCAGCCACCACGCGCGACGATGCAGCGTTACGACCAGCAGACTGCCAACGGCCAGATCTGACAAATAGCCCAGCGGCGTCGACCAGCCCAGCGCCATGCGCAGGCACACCGGCACGATCAGCACCAGGACGATGAGGGAAAGAAGGCGGACATTCGGCCGCCGCAGCCAGTTAAAAAGAGCGCTCACAAAAAAGCCTGCATGTCATGAAAGGGTCAAAAAAGTGTGGGTGATGATACCAAGGGCAGGCGCGCTGATCGGCTTTTTAAATGGCTGGGCTACGATTCGCAAATCGCTGGACGCTCAGTGTTTGCGGGCCTTCTGGACGAAGAGCCGCTGTTCGCTGAGTTGAGTTTTTTGTTTCAGGCTGTTGTTGGCCATCGCCTGCTCGCGATAGCGGTGCAATGGATAGCCAAATGACTCAGTGCTATCGTTATGCAATAAAGGTATTTAATTTATATTTTTTATATCGATAAAGTCAGGCCTTTCAGCTCACTCCCTTAGCTGCGAGGTTGTCATGGCCCCATCGTTCAAACGTTCCGCGCTGGCTCTATTGGCCGCGACCCTGACGGCGGGCGCGCTGTTCAGCAGCGCGGCCCAGGCTGAAGGCAAAATCAGCATTGCCCAGCAGTTCGGCATCGGCTACCTGATGCTTGACGTGGTACGCGATCAGCAACTGATCGAGAAACACGGCAAGGCGCAGGGCCTGGATATAAAGGTCGACTGGAACAGCATTTCCGGTGCGACGGCGATGAACGAAGCACTGCTGACCGGCGCTCTGGACGTGGTGTCTGCCGGCGTACCGCCAATGCTCACCGTTTGGGATCGCACCCGAGGCAAGCAGAACGTCAAGGCCATCGCCGCGTTGGGCTCGATGCCCAACTACCTACTGACCAACAACCCGAACATCAAGACCCTCAAGGACTTCAGTGACAAGGATCGCATCGCCGTGCCGGCTGCCGGCGTAGGTTTTCAGTCGCGCACCTTGCAGATCGAAACCGCCAAACAGTTTGGTGATGACCAGTTCAAGAAATTCGACAATATCTCGGTCAGCCTGCCGCACCCGGACGCGACCGCCGCGCTGATTGCCGGCGGCTCGGAAATCAATTCGCACTTTTCCAGCCCGCCGTTCCAGTACCAGGCCCTGCAAAATCCCAACGTGCACAAAGTGCTGAGTTCCTACGACGTTCTTGGCGGTCCGGGGACATTCAATGTGTTGTACACGACGGAAAAATTCCACGACGAGAACCCGAAAACCTACAAGGCGTTCTACGACGCGCTCGCCGAGGCCGAGAAAATCATCAAGGCCGACAAACCCGCCGCCGCGCAGGCGTACATTCGCGTAGAGCAGTCGAAGTTGCCGCTGACCCTGGTCGAACAAATCGTCCAGGACCCGGAGATCGACTTCACCGTGGTGCCGCAGCGCACCTTTATCTATGCGCAGAAATTGCAGGAATTGGGTGTGCTGAAAAACAAGGCGGCGAGTTGGAAGGATTACTTTTTTGAAGAGGCGCATGGTGGTGAGGGGAGTTGAGGGTTCCGTCAGCTCCCAAAGGTTTTGTGCCGAACCCGAAAAACGGCGTCACCCGGAATTACTGTAGGAGTGAGCCTGCTCGCGATAGCGTCAGATCATTCAGCACTTTGGTGACTGACACACCGCTTTCGCGAGCAGGCTCACTCCTACAAAGGGATCTGTGGCAAGCGTGAAATAGAGCATCATCCAGAACCACTGTGGGAGCGAGCTTGCTCGCGAAAGCGTCAGATCATTCAGTACTTGATGACTGACACTCCGCTTTCGCGAGCAGGCTCACTCCCGCGGCTTTAGCGCTATTCCACGCCAGGTCAATTCTGCCCATTCACCGACCTGATCAGGTTATTGACGCTGTCTTTTAATGCCACGACCAGCGCCAAATTTACCTGAACGCAACAAAAACGGGGCGGTCCGATCATCGATCGAGCCGCCCCGCTTTTTTTTCGGGCGAACAGTATTTCAGTCAGCGATCAATGCATTTTGCTGTGATCGTGGCTGCCCATGTTGGTCAGCGCACGAACCGGCGCTTTCACTTCGATGGTTTCTTTCTCGCCCTTGGCGTTTTCCACGGTCAGGGTCAGCGGCACGCTGTCGCCTTCTTTCAACTGGCCGGTCAGGCCCATCAGCATGACGTGGTAGCCGTTCGGGTCGAAGCTCACGGCTTTGCCGGCAGGCAGGTCAACCGACTTCACCGGGCCCATGCTCATGACGTCGTTTTTCATGCTCATTTCGTGGATCTGCACGTCTTTGGCCGCTGGCGAGGCGACGCTGAGCAACTTGCTGTCGCTGTCGGCGGTGAGGGTCATGAACGCGCCACTGGCAGACTGCGTCGGCACGGTGGCCCGCACCCAGGCGTCGTCGACCCGGGTCTGCGCCGACACCTGGAATGCCAGGCCGAGCAGGGACAGTGCACACACGGTGCGTTTGAGATGATTCAGAACAGGACGCATCAGCAGACCTCCATAACAGTGAGCAAATCTTCCGTGCATTCTTCTGCCGAAAGCGATGTAGACAGACCCAGGCGCAATTCGCCACGCGAGTCGTAGACGTAGCTGGTGGCCGTGTGGGAAATGGTGTAAGTGTCGCCAGCCGGGACTTTCTCGTAGAACACGTCGAATTCCTTGGCCGTGGCCTTGGTTTCCTCAACCGTGCCGTACAGCGCGACGAAGCTGGGATCGAAGGCTTTAACGTAGGCGTCGAGGATTTGCGGCGTGTCGCGCTCCGGGTCCAGGGTGATGAAAATCACCTGCAGGCGATCGCCATCGCGGCCCATCAGTTTCTTGATCTTCGCCGCGCGGGCGAGGGTGGTAGGGCAGACTGCCGGGCATTGGGTGAAGCCGAAGAAAATCATCGGCATCATTCCGCGAAAGCTCGACAGCGACATGGTTTCGCCCTCAGTGTTCTTCAGCTTGAAGGTGCGTCCGAGGATCTTGTCGCTCAGATCCTTGCCGTACTTGTACGACAGTTGGCCACGGGTGTCGCAGCCGGCGAGCAGGCCAAGCCCGAGTACGCCCATTCCCGCAAGCACCTTGCGGCGAGTCAACAAAGCCGTCATTTGATACCGCCTTTTGCAGCCCGTCAGTCGACAGGACTGGCGGGGGGTTAACCGTAAAAGCGCCGCATGATAGCAAACTGAGCGCGACCGCCGGCCGCGGATCGCCGGTCCGCGCAGGATCGGGCGACAAAAGGTGTAAGAAGAAATGACCGGCGTTTACCGCGCGAGGCGTTCATCAGTCGGCCAGCCACCTCCCAGCGCGGCGTATAGATTGACCTCGGCAACCAGCTGCGCCAGGCGGTCGGTGATCAACCCTCGTTGCGACGCAAACAGCGAGCGCTGCGCGTCGAGAAACGTCAGGCTGCTGTCGACACCGTTGCGATAGCGGTGCTGCGCCAGGTTGTAGTAATCCTGGGTGGCCTGGACCAAATCGCGCTGGGCCTGCAATTGCTGCCCGTAGGTGCTGCGCACCGCCAGTCCGTCGGCGACCTCCTGAAACGCCGTCTGAATCGATTTTTCGTATTCGGCGACGGCCACGTCTTTTTGCAACCTGGCGTAATCCAGACTGGCGCGCAGGCTGCCGGCATTGAAAAGCGGCAGGCTGATTTGCGGCTGGAAAGTCCACGCGCCGGAGCCTGCGCTGAACAAACCGGAGAGATCACGGCTGGCCGTGCCGCCATTGGCAGTCAGGCTCACGCTGGGGAAAAAGGCTGCACGTGCCGCGCCGATATTGGCGTTGGCGGCTTTAAGTCGGTATTCGGCCTGGAGAATATCCGGACGCCGTTGCAGCAGGTCCGACGGCAGCCCGGCCGGCAGCGGCGAAACCAGCTCGCCAGCCAATGGCAGCGCCGGCAGTTGCGCCGGCACCGGCGCACCCACCAGCAGCGTCAGGCTGTTGAGGTCCTGCGCGACCAGACGCTGATAGCGCGCCAGATTGACCCGCGAGCTGTCGACGCTGGTCCGCGCCTGTGCCTGTTCCAGCGCCGAAGATTTGCCGGCTTCGCGGTTGCGCGTGGTCAGGTGCAGGCTCTGCTCATCGGCGGCGAGGGTGTCACGGCTGAGTTCGAGCAGTTGCTGATCGGCGCGCCAGGTCAGGTAGGCATTGGCAACATTGCTTACCAGGCTCAGTTCGGCACTGCGCCGGGCCTGCTCGGTGGCCAGCCATGTCTGCAGGGCTTGCTCGCTGAGGCTGCGCACCCGACCGAAGAAATCCAGTTCATAGGCGCTGATACCCAGATTGACCGCATAGGCCGAGGTGATCTGCGCCTGGCCGCCAGTGACACTGGACGGCAGGCGCTGGCGCAGTTCGTTGGCATTGGCCGAGACCGCCGGCAGCAGGTCAGCGCGTTGAATGCGGTATTGCGCCTGGAACGCCTGAACATTCAGCGCGGCCACGCGCAGGTCGCGGTTGTTGACCAAAGCGCTTTCGATCAGTTGCTTGAGTGCCGGATCGTTGAACAAGGTTCGCCAGTCATCGCCGGTTGTAGCCGGCCGCGTTGCCATGGGGTACTGCGCGGCACTGGGCGATGGCGGTCGCTGGTATTCCGGGATCAACGAGCAACCCGTCATCAGCAGGATCATGCAGAACAGGGGAAGCCGTAAGGCGCGTTTGCGCCTCAGACGCTGGAAAGACTGAGATGAGTTCAAGCCCCGGCCATCCATTTCGCCAAGCCATGCCGCCCACTGACGCCCAGCTTGGCAGCGGCACGCTTGAGATAGGTTTCGATGGAGCTGTTCTTGACCCGCAGCTTTTCCGCCATCTGCGGCACGGTGCCGCCGGTCAGCAGGCCCAGGCAGACTTCCTTCTCGCGGGCCGAGAGGACGATGTTACTCAGTGCCAGGCGTTCATCGAAGACTTGCGCCAACGGTGCCTGATCCCGCTCGGCCAGCGGCGGGCGTGGCTGGCGGGCGAGGTTTTGCCGGGTCATCTGCGCATGGCGCTCGATCAGCGGCAGCAGGGTGTCGGACAAGCTTTTCAGAAACGCCAGCTCCGGCAGGGAGAACACCCGCTGCGTATGCGGGCGATAAACCGAGATGACGCAGCGGCGATTGGAGGTGCGCGACACCAGATTGCATTGATGCACGCAGTGCTGCGGATGACGTGGCAACAGTGAAGCTTTCAATTGGATCAGCAGTGAATCGTTCATCTCGATCATCTTCTGCAACAGCGGATGATCGTCGGGCCGCTCCAGCGTGGCATGGCTGGCGCCGGCCTGCGGCAGGCCTGCGCTGCCCAGCGGCTTGATCTCCACTACGCTCGCCTGGCGCTCATCCAGCGTCCACTCGCTGAGATCGAGGCGGTTGACCGGCACCAAAGTGTCGACCAACTGGAACATGTTGCTGGCGAAGTGATCGTCGCCGGTGCTGGCTATCAGCTCTCCAAGTTGCCAATAAAAATGCGGGTTTTCCATGTTGCGAATACTGCCGGTCAGATTCATATCCTTCTCATCCCTGGTTCAGAGCCATTACTGCTTCGTCTGCCGTTTCTGCCAAAAGCCACCGCGTGATCACTTCTCCTTGAACTGATCTGGAGCGGATTTAAGCCTATGCATTTGTCCTGCGTCTGTAGGGGAAAACAGGGACACAAAGTGCCACTATTTTGGAATGTTGGCGCTGGGATCCTGACGGTTCTCACTGGCGCTCAAACGAACTCTGTGACTGTCCGGTCACGGCGGGAGCCCGGTAGATCGGTCCGGAAGGATTTTCCAGCGACCAGGGCTGGGCGAAAGGCAGCATCGGCGCATGGTGTTTTTCCTACAGATTTTTCAGCAATGCTCCGGCAGAAAACGCTAGGTCGCTGGCTGTGGAGGGGCTGTCCAGAGCCATGCGGGGTCGGTTGCGCTTGTCCGGGTTTCAGGTGTCATGCGCTCATCAGGGCCGATGCTTGAATACGCGGCAAATCACATGAGATGGATCTTATGCAGTCAACTTCTGCTTACGCGGCGGACGATCTGTCCGTGCCTTGCGAAACTTTTCCGCTGACCGCCGCCCAACGGGACATCTGGCTGGACCAGTTGAGCCGTGGCGACTCGCCGCTGTACAACATTGGCGGTTATGTCGAACTGTGCGGCCCGCTGGATAAGACCGTGATGCACGCGGCGCTCGAGTGTCTGGTTGCCAGCCACGACGCGTTACGCACTGTCCTGCTGCCGGGGGCTGATACGCAAGGCATGCCCCGCCAGCGATTCGCCCCGACAATGCCGGTGGCGATGCCGCTGTTTGATTTTTCCGTGCACGCCGATGCGCGAACAGCCGCGCAAGCGCTGGTGCAACAGCAGATGGCGCAGGCTTATCCGCTGGAAGGCCAGCCGCTGTTCCGCTTCTGTCTGATTCGTCTGGACAGCCACCGCCATTGGCTGGCGACTCAAGCCCATCATTTGATTCTGGACGGCTGGGGTTTTGGGCAAATGCTCAAGTCCCTGGGCGACATCTACAGCGCGCTGAGTCAGGGGCAGTCACCGCTGATTTCGCCGCCATCCTACGTCGAATTCATTCACGACGATGCGCGTTATCAGGCCTCGGAGCGCTACGCCCGTGATCGCGCCTACTGGCTCGACAAGTACCGTTCGCAGCCGGAGCCGCTGTTGTTACCGCGTCATCGTGAGCGTTCCAGTCAAGGGGCGCGACCGTCACAGGCTTATGTGCAAGCGTTGCCTGCATTGCTGCACCAGCGCATGCAGCAGTCGGCGCGACAGTTTGGCGCTTCGGCGTTCCACGTGTTGCTGGCGGCGTTGCATGTGTATTTCAGCCGCACCGCGCAGCGTGACGAATGGGTGGTGGGCTTGCCGTTGCTCAATCGCTCGGGTGCGCGCTTTAAAACCACCCTCGGCTTGTTCGCTCAAGTCAGCGCCGTGCGCTTGTGCTTCGCTCGCGAGTTGCCGTTTGCAGACCTTGTGCGGTCCATCGCGGCTGAGCTGAAACAGGATCTGCGCCGTCAGCGCTTTTCCCTGAGTGAGATGAATCGTGCGCTGGGTCTGCTGCGCGAGGATCGCGCCCAACTGTTCGAAGTCTCGGTGTCCTACGAGCAGGACGACCACGATTACCGCTATGGCGCGGCCTCGGCACACACCGTCAAAGTCTCCAATGGTCATGAAGCGACACCGCTGGCGGTTCACCTTCGCAGCAATCGCTTCAACGATCAGGCCTGGCTGCATCTTGTTTACGATCAAGCATACTTTGACGCCGCCGAAGTCGAAGCGCTGGGCGCCCGCTTGCTGCTGATTCTCGAGCAGGGGCTGGAGCAGCCCGCGCTGACGCCGGCGGAGTTCTGCCTGAGCACCGCGGATGAATCGAGTCAGTTAAAGCAGTGGAACGCCACGCAGGCGGACTTCCCGCAAGACCAGACGATTGCCCAGCGCTTTACCGCGCAAGCAGCGCAGCGGCCCGACGCCATTGCTGCCCTTTATCAAGGGCAGCAACTGACCTATGGCCAACTCAACAGCCAAGCCAATTTTCTCGCCCGGCATCTGATTGCGCTCGGAGTGCAGCCCGATGATCGCGTTGCCGTCGTCGCCCGGCGTGGCCTCGATACCCTGACCGGACTGCTCGCGGTACTCAAGGCTGGCGCGGCTTATGTGCCGGTCGACCCGGCTCACCCGAGCGAGCGCTTGAGCTATCTCCTCACAGACTGCGCACCGCTGGCTGTGCTGACGCAAAGCGATTTGCGCGCCCGCTTGCCGTTGCTGCAAGTACCGGTGATTGAGCTGGATCGTCGCGACTGGCCGACCGACACCGACGCCGACCCTGTGGTGGCGGGATTGACCGTGGCGAACCTCGCCTATGTGATTTACACGTCCGGTTCCACGGGCGTGCCCAAAGGCGTGATGGTCGAACACCGCGCGTTGGGTAATCTGCTCGACTGGCATTGTCAGGCCTTCAACGTCGGCCCTGGCCAGCACACCTCAAGCCTGGCCGGATTCGGCTTTGACGCGATGGCCTGGGAGGTCTGGCCGGCCCTGTGCGCGGGCGCGACCCTGCACCTGGCCCCGGCCCAGGACGGCGGCGAAGACATCGACGCACTGCTGGCGTGGTGGCGGGCGCAACCGCTGGACGTGAGTTTTCTGCCAACACCCATCGCCGAATATGCGTTCAGCCGCCAGCTCGACCATCCGACCCTGCGCACGCTGTTGATCGGCGGCGATCGCCTGCGTCAATTCAACCGCGCGCAATCGTTCGAGGTGATCAACAACTACGGTCCGACCGAGGCCAGCGTGGTCGCGACCTCCGGCAAATTAGAGGTCGGCCGTACGCTGCATATCGGCAAACCGGTGAGCAACGCAACGGTGCACGTCCTCGACGAACAGCAGCGACCGCTGCCCATCGGTATCGCCGGTGAGCTGTACATTGGCGGCGCCGGTATCGCCCGCGGTTACCTGAACCGCGCAGACCTCAGCGCCGAACGCTTCCTGCGCGACCCGTTCAGCGAGGTGCCCGAGGCGCGTCTGTATCGCACTGGTGATCGGGTACGCTGGCAGCACGACGGCACGCTGGAATATCTGGGGCGCAGTGATGATCAAGTAAAAATCCGTGGCGTGCGTGTCGAGCCGGGCGAAGTCGAGGCTGTACTGAGCAGCCACGACGCCGTCCGGGAGGCGGTGGTGCTGGCGCGTGATGGGCAGTTGTTGGCGTGGTTCAGCGAACGCCGGCCCGTGGACATCGTCGAGTTGCACGCTTATCTGCAAGTACGCCTGGCCAGTGCCATGTTGCCGCAGGCCTACGTGCGGTTGACGACGCTGCCGCTGACTGCCAACGGCAAACTCGACCGCAAGGCCTTGCCGGCGCCGGGCCCGGACGCCTTGATTCGCCGTGACTATGCGCCGCCGCAGGGAGACGTCGAAACGGCGTTGGCACAGATCTGGGCCGAGGTGTTGCAGGTAACGCGGATCGGCCGCCACGACCATTTCTTTGAACTCGGCGGGCACTCGCTGCTGGCGGTCAATTTGATCGAGCGTATGCGCCAGCTCGGCATGAGTTGTGACGTGCGGGTGTTGTTCGGCCAGCCGACCCTGGCCGCACTGGCGGCGGCCGTTGGCAGCGGGCGTGAAGCCGACGTGCCGGCCAATCGCATTCCGGACGGTTGCACCGCGATCAGCCCCGACATGCTGTCGCTGGTCGAGCTGGATCAGGCCACCCTCGACCGCGTGGTTGCCAGCGTGCCCGGTGGTGCCGCCAACGTGCAGGAGATCTATCCGCTGGCACCGTTGCAAGACGGCATTCTGTACCACCACATCACCGCCACGCAGGGCGATCCGTACCTGCTGCAATCGCACCTCGCCTTCGACAGTCTGGAGCGTGTCGAAGCCTTCGCCGATGCATTGCGTCAGGCCATGGCCCGACACGATATCCTGCGCACTGCCGTGGTCTGGGAGGGGCTGGTTACGCCGGTGCAGGTGGTTCTGCGCCACGTCGAACTGCCGGTACAGGAGGTCAGGATTGACCCCGCCCAGGGTGACGTTCTCGATCAATTGCATCGACGGTTTGACGCGCGCTGCTATCGCCTCGACGTCAGCCAGGCACCGCTGCTGCGCTTGCTGTTTGCCCGCGATCCGGGTAAGGGGCGGATGGTCGGTGTGTTGCTGTTCCATCACCTGGCGATGGATCACATTGCGCTTGAGGTGCTGCGTGCCGAACTGTCCGACAGCCTTGCCGGGCAGCGCGAGCCGTTGCCGCCAGCGGTGCCGTACCGCAACTATGTGGCGCAAGCGCGGCTGGGCGTCAGCGAGACGGAGCATGAAGGCTTTTTTCGCGAGATGCTCGGCGATATCGATGAGCCGACGCTGCCGTTCGGTCTGCACGATGTACAAGGCGATGGCCGCGGTATCGAGGAGTCGCAGCAACCACTGGCTGCCGAACTGGACGGACGTCTGCGCCAGCAGGCGCGTCGGCTCGGCGTCAGCGTGGCGAGCCTGATTCACCTGGCCTGGGCGCGGGTGCTGGCGGCCACGTCGGGGCCTGAGCGGGTGGTGTTTGGCACGGTGTTAATGGGGCGCATGCAGGGCGGCGAGGGCGCCGACCGCGCACTGGGCGTGTTCATCAACTCCTTGCCCTTGCGGGTCGATGTCGCTGCGACTGCGCTAATCGCCGTGCAGGCCACCCACCAGCGCCTGACCGGATTGCTCGGGCACGAACACGCTTCGCTGGCGCTGGCCCAGCGCTGTAGTGGCGTGGCGGCGCCGACTCCGCTGTTCAGCGCGCTGCTCAACTATCGACACAGCGACCGTCAAAACGCTAATGCCGAAGGGCCGGACTGGCAAGGCATCGAAACCCTGGCCAATGAAGAACGCACCAATTACCCGCTGACCTTGAGCGTCGACGATTTCGGTGATGGCTTGCAACTGACTGCCAGGGCGCTGCCCCACATCGGCGCGCAACGGATTGGCGGGTACATGCAGATGGCCGTGAGCGGGCTGGTTGACGCCCTGGAACAGGACTCGGATCTGCCGGTGAACCGACTACCGATTCTGTCGCCGACAGAACGAGAGCAGTTGCTGATCCACTTCAACGCAACCGAAGTCGAATGTCCGCTCGAGCAGCCGCTCCACGTGTTGTTCGAACGGCAGGTGCAACGTCAGCCGGATGCGATTGCGTTGCAGGCCGGCGACGCGCAACTGACCTGGCGACAACTCAATGAACAGGCGAACCGCCTGGCCCATCACCTGCGCGAACAAGGCGTGCAACCGGATGACCGGGTGGCGATCTGTGTCGAGCGCAGTCTTGAGCTGGTAATCGGCTTGCTGGCGATTCTCAAGGCCGGTGGCGCCTATGTGCCGCTGGACCCGGACTATCCGCTGGCGCGTCTGCAATTCATGTTGCGCGACAGCGCTCCGGTGGCGGTGCTGCTGCACGCGGCGACTCGCAATTTGATAGGTGACACGGATGCTACCGTGGTCGACTTCAACCGCAGCACCTGGGACGACGCGCCGAGCGGCAACCTGCAAGTGCCGGGCCTGAATGCGTCGAACCTGGCTTACATGATCTACACGTCAGGCTCCACGGGGACACCCAAGGGCGTGATGATTGAACACCGCAGTGTCTGCAACCTCATGCACTGGGGCTCGCAGATTCGGCCCCCGACCGCAGACGGCGCGCTGTTGCAAAAGGCGCCGTTCAGCTTCGACAGCTCGGTGTGGGAGATTTTCTGGCCGTTGAGCGCTGGCTTGCGGCTGGTGCTGGCGCGTCCTGATGGCAACCGCGATTCGGCTTACGTCACGCAAGTGATACGCGAACAGCGCATCAGCGTGGTCAAGTTCGTCCCGGCGCTATTGCAGCAATTCCTCGAGCAGGACGATGTCAGTGCCTGCATCAGCCTCACCGACGTGTTCTGTGGTGGTGGCGACCTGACCGTCGCGCTGGCCCGTGCGGTGCGCGAACGCTTACCGTGGGTGCGCCTGCACAACGTTTACGGCCCGACCGAAACCACGGTCGACAGCAGTGCCTGGACGTTGGAGCCTCATGAGCCGGTGCCCGAACGCGTCGTACCGATCGGCAAGGCACTGGGCAATACGCGGCTGTATATCCTTGACGGCAACGATCAGCCAGTGCCGTTGGGTGTCAGCGGCGAGCTGCACATTGGCGGCGCAGGCGTCGCGCGTGGCTATCACCGATTGCCGCAGATACAGGCTGAACGCTTCATTGACAGCCCGTTCGTGGCCGGTGATCGCTTGTATCGCAGCGGTGACCGGGTGCGCTACCAGGCGGACGGCAATCTCGAATTTCTCGGTCGCAGCGATTTCCAATTGAAGCTGCGCGGCCTGCGCCTGGAACCGGGGGAAATCGAAGCCCGGCTGATTGAGCATGGCGCCGTGCGCGAAGCGCTGGTGCTGGTGCGCGACGAGCGCCTGGTAGCGTACTTCACCGTGCGCGACGGTCACGCTGCGCCGCGCATCGAAGACCTGCGTGAGCAGGTCTTGCAGCAATTGCCGGAGTACATGGTCCCGGCAGCATTCGTGCGGCTTGCAGCGATGCCACTGACGCCCAACGACAAAATCGACCGCAAGGCGTTGCCGGCGCCCGGCGCCGAGCACTTGCTCAGCCGCGCTTACGTGCCGCCCGAAGGCGACATCGAACAGGCCGTGGCGCGGGTCTGGGCCGAGACGCTGGGCATTGATCAGGTCGGGCGCAACGACAACTTCTTCGAGTTGGGCGGGCATTCGTTGCTCGCCGTGAGTCTGGTGGCGCGCATGCGTCAGGCCGGCCTGCATGTCGATGCGCGCACGCTGTTCAGTCAGCCGACGCTGGCGGCACTGGCGGCGCAGACCGCGCGGCAAACGCACACGGTCGACATCGCGCCGACCACGATTCCGCAGCTCAACCGCAAGCGTCGGCTCTGACCCTCCAAACGCATCTGCGGGGGCCGGTGCGCGCCCGCAGAAGCGTCTGCGCTGCTGTCCAGAGCAGGGCTTGTCCCGGCTTCCCATGTCAGCCAGCACCGCGCCGATGTTTTAGCTTTTCCGGGCTGCGCGCCGCGTGCACGGACTCGCTGCAGCGTGTGCCTTTTTCTCGTCTTTACAGCAGGTTATCCCATGCATTTCAGCGAACTGATGGCAGTTATTTCCACCCATGCGATCCGCCTTCAACAGGAAGATGAAGACCTGGTCATTCTGGGCAGTGACGACGCGCTGGACGATGCGTTGTGGGACAGCCTCGCCACCCACAAGGCGCAACTGCTTGAGCTGGTCGCCCGGCACAACGGTGACTGGCTGAGTCCGGCCTTTCGCATCACCCCGGACATGCTGCCGCTGGTGACGCTGGATCAACCCACCCTCGACCGCATCGTCGCCGGCGTGCCGGGCGGTGCGGCGAACCTGCAGGACATCTACCCCTTGGCGCCGCTGCAGGAGGGCATGCTCTACCTGCATTTGTCGGCACCAGCGGGCGATCCGTACGTGTCGCAAGCACGCTTCGCCTTTGACAGCCGCGAGCGTCTGCAAGCCTTCGCCGACGCGTTGCAATGGATGATTGGCCGCCACGACATTCTGCGCACTTCGTTTATCTGGGAGCGCCTGGACGAACCGCTGCAAGTGGTCCAGCGCAAGGCTTCGTTGCACTGCGAAGAACTCGATCCGAGCGGCACGGGTGACGTGCTCGAGCAACTGTTGCACCGCCATGATCCGCAACATTTCCGTCTCGATGTCCAGCAAGCGCCGCTGTTGCGTCTGGTGTTCGCCAACGATCCAGACAACGGCCGTGTGGTCGCGTTGTTGCTGTTTCATCACCTGATCATGGATCACCTCGCCCTGGACGTCGTGCGCCGCGAGACGCAGGCGTTTTTGCTCGGGCAGACCGTGCAGGTGGCTCCAGCGGTGCCGTATCGCGATCACCTGGCGCGGGCGCGGCTGGGGTCGAACGAGCCGGCCCACGAGGCGTTCTTTCGCGAAATGCTTGCCGATATCGACGAGCCGACACTGCCTTGCGGGTTACGGGACGTGCAGGGCGACGGGCACTCGATCGAAGAAGCCTCATTGATGCTCGACGGCGCCCTGAGCCAGGCACTGCGCGAGCAGGCGCGGCAATTGGGCGTGAGCGTGGCGAGTGTCATGCACCTGGCGTTGGCGCGGGTGCTCGGCCAGTTATCCGGGCGTACGGCGGTGGTGTTCGGCACGGTACTGCTCGGGCGGATGGCGGCCGGCGAGGGTGGTGAACACGCGTTGGGGATGTTCATCAACACCTTGCCGCTACGGGTGGATGTCGGCGCGGACGATGTGCGCGCCGGCGTGCTGCTGACCCATCGCCGCCTGACCGCGTTGCTCGGCCATGAACAAGCCTCGCTGGCGCTGGCCCAACGCTGCAGCGCCGTGGCCGTGCCGACGCCGCTGTTCAGCGCAATCCTCAATTACCGTCACAGCAGCATCGATGAAGTCGCCGAGATTATTGATATCGCTCCAGGCGTGCAGGTATTGGGCGCTCGCGAACGCACTAACTATCCGCTGACCGTCAACATTGATGATCTGGGCGAAGATCTGCGTATCACCGCTCTGGCGGACATCCGTCTTGGTGCGCAACGGATCGCCGATTATTTGCAGACCACCCTGCGAGGTCTGGTCGAAGCACTGCAGACGGGCGCGCCAACGCCGCTGCACAGTATTGGTATCCTGCCGGCGAGCGAGCGCGAGCATCTGCTGTATGGCGTCAACGCACCGCTCGCACACTTTGCCGATACCCCTTTGATCCATCGACAGTTCGAAGCCCATGCGCAGGCGCGGCCCGACGCCACTGCGTTGATCTTCGACGAGCAGACCCTCAGTTACGGCGAACTCAATCGCCGCGCCAATCAGCTCGCTCATCACTTGCTGGCGCTGGGTATCCGTCCGGATCAACGCGTGGCGATCTGTGTCGAGCGGGGCCCGCAAATGATTGTCGGCTTGCTCGGTGTGCTCAAGGCCGGCGCTGCTTATGTGCCGATCGACCCGGCGTATCCGCAGGAGCGAATCGCCTTCACGTTGCAGGACAGCGCCCCGGTGGCAGTGCTGATACAAGCCGCCACAGGCACATGCGTTGGCGCGTCCGAGGTGCCGCAGATCGACCTCGACAGCCCTCAACTGCGCGCCGAATCCGAAGGCAATCCGCACGTTGCCGGGCTGACGTCGGCGCATCTGGCTTACGTGATTTACACCTCTGGCTCGACGGGTTTGCCCAAGGGGGTCATGGTTGAACATCGCAACGTGGCGCGGCTGTTCTCGGCGACCGCCGACTGGTTTCAGTTCAATGAGCAGGACGTCGGGGCGTTGTTCCACTCGTTCGCTTTCGATTTTTCGGTGTGGGAAATCTGGGCGGCGCTGGCCTTCGGTGGGCAATTGCTGCTGGTTCCGCAAACTGTCAGCCGTTCCCCGGACGAATGCTATGCGTTGCTCTGTCGCAGCGGTGTCACGGTACTCAATCAGACGCCCAGCGCGTTCCGCCAGTTAGTCGCCGCGCAGGGCCGCAGCGCGCTGCAACATTCGCTGCGCGAGGTGATTTTCGGCGGCGAAGCGCTGGAGCCTGGGTTGCTCAAACCGTGGTTTGCCCGGGTCGGCAACGCCGGTACGCGGCTGGTCAACATGTACGGCATCACCGAAACCACGGTGCACGTGACGTATCGACCGCTGCAGGCAGCTGACGCGCAGTTGGTCGGCGTCAGCCCGATTGGCGGGCGCATCCCCGATTTGCAGCTTTACGTGCTGGACGCTCAATGCGAACCGGTGCCGGTCGGTGTGACCGGCGAGTTGTATGTCGGTGGCGCGGGCGTGGCGCGCGGTTATCTCAATCGTCCAGAGCTGAGCGCCGAGCGGTTTATTCGCAACCCTTTCAGCGCGACTGCCGACGCGCGCCTGTACAAGACCGGCGACCTGGCGCGCTGGGCGGCCGACGGCAGCCTCGACTATCTGGGGCGCAACGATGATCAGGTGAAGATTCGTGGCTTTCGCATCGAACTGGGCGAGATTCAGGCGCGCCTGTCGGCTTGTAACGGTGTGCGCGAAGCTGTGGTGATCGCCCGTGAAGACAGCCCCGGCGACCCGCGACTGGTGGCGTACTGGATCGCTGATGACGAAGAACCGAGCGTGGCGCAATTGCGCGACACGCTGCTCGGCTCGCTGGCGGACTACATGGTGCCGAGTGCATTCGTGCGGCTCGACGCCTTGCCGCTGACCGCCAACGGCAAGCTCGACCGCAAAGCATTGCCGCCGCCCGACAGCGATGCGTTCGCACGGCGCGGGTTCGAGGCGCCGCAGGGCGCGATAGAACATCTCATTGCGGACATTTGGCAGCGCTTGCTCGGCGTCGAACAAGTAGGCCGGCATGACAACTTTTTCGAACTGGGCGGACATTCGCTGCTGGCGGTCAAGCTGATCGAACGCATGCGCCAGCATGACTTGCAGTGCGATGTGCGCGTGCTGTTCGGGCAACCGAGCGTGGCGGCGTTGGCGGCGACCCTTGGGGCGACACCGAGTTATGTCGTACCGGCCAATCGCATCGAACCCGGCTGCACGTCGATCACCCCGGATAAACTGCCATTGGCCGATCTGGATCAGGCCGGCATCGACACGGTGCTTGCCAGCGTCCCCGGCGGTGTCGCCAACGTCCAGGACATCTACGCACTGGCGCCGTTGCAGGCCGGCATTCTCTATCACCACCTCGCCACCCACGCTGGCGACCCCTACGTGTTGCAGGCGCAGTTCGCGTTCGCCGGGCTGGCGCAGATCAAAACCTTTGTCCGCGCCTTGAACAGCGTGATCGCCCGGCACGATATCCTGCGCACCAGCGTGGTCTGGGAGGGGCTGGAGGAGCCGGTGCAGGTGGTCTGGCGTGAGGCGCCACTGACCCTTGAGCGGGTCGATGCCGACGGGCTCGCCGGCGATGTGCTGGAGCAAATGCAGGCGCGTTTCGATCCGCGTCACTATCGCCTCGACCTCAAGTCTGCCCCGCTGATGCGTTTTGCCTACACCGAAGACCGCGCCAACCAACGCTGGGTCGGCATCCTGCTGATGCATCACATCGTCCTGGATCACACCGCACTCGAAGTGCTGGTGGCGGAAATGAGCGACCTGATGCACGGGCAAACAGAGGATTTGCCGCCAGCGGTGCAGTATCGCAACTACGTGGCCCAGGCCCGTGCTGGCGCCGATGACGCGGCGCACGCGGCGTTTTTCCGCGACATGCTCGGCGATATCAGCGAACCCACACTGGCCTTCGGTGTGCAGGACGTGCTCGGCGACGGCAGTGCCGTTGTCGACAGCCAATTGACTGTCGATGAGGGCCTCGGCCAACGTTTGCGCGCGTTGTCGCGGCGTCTCGGTCTCAGCATCGCCAGCTTGGTTCATCAAGCCTGGGCACAAGTACTGGCGCAGGTGTCCGGCCAGCAAGAGGTGGTTTTCGGTACCGTGCTGCTCGGGCGCCTGCAGGGCGGTGAGGGCGCGGACCGCGCGTTGGGCATGTTCATCAATACCCTGCCGCTGCGCGTCAGCGTCGCTGCCGAATCGGTGCAGGACAGCGTGCGCGCCACCCATGACCGCCTGGCCCAACTGCTTGGGCACGAGCAGGCTTCATTGTCACTGGCCCAGCGTTGCAGCGGCGTCGCCGCGACGCTGCCGCTGTTCAGCACGCTGCTCAATTACCGCCACAGTCAGCCGGACGCGGCCAGCGCGAAATGGGACGGCATCGAGATTCTTTGCTCGCGTGAGCGCAGCAATTACCCACTGGTGGTCAGCGTTGACGACATGGGCGACGGTTTCTTGTTGAACGTACAGGCCGTGCCGCAGGTGGATGGCATGCGCGTCTGCGATTACCTGCAAACCGCGTTGCACAGTCTGGTGACCGCACTCGAGCACACGCCGACGCTGCCGGTTGAACAGTTGTCGATTGTCTCGCCGGGCGAACGTCATAAGGTGTTGTTTGCCTTCAACGACACCGCCCAGCCGTTCCCGCCGGCGCAGACTGTGCAGCGCCTGGTCGAAGCGCAGGCGCTGGCCAATCCCCAGGCGTGGGCGGCGGTGCAGGGCGAGCAGCGTTTGAGTTACGCCGAACTGAATCAGCGCGCCAATCGCCTGGCCCACCACCTGATCGCCCTTGGCGTACAGCCGGATGACCGCGTCGCCGTGTGCTTGCGCCGCAGTCCGCAGATGCTCGTCGCGCTGCTGGCGATTCTCAAGGCAGGCGCCGCTTACGTGCCGGTCGATCCGGCCTATCCGCGCGAGCGCATCGCCTATCTGTTGCAGGACAGCGATCCCGTAGCGGTGCTGGCCGAGGCGTCGACACGCACCCTGCTGGGCACGGTGTCGTTGATCGATCTGGACAGCGACAGCTGGGCGCAGTTGTCCGCGCGCAACCCCCAACTGCCGGCGCTGACCCCGGCGCATCTGGCTTACGTGATCTACACCTCAGGCTCCACCGGCCAGCCGAAAGGGGTGATGGTCGAACATCGCACGCTGGAAAATCTCGTGCACTGGCACGCCGCCGCGTTCGACCTGTGCGCCGGCAGCCATACCGCCAGCGTTGCCGGGTTCGGTTTTGACGCCATGGCCTGGGAGGTCTGGCCGGCGCTGTGTGTGGGCGCCACTGTGCACTTGCCACCGGCAGCGATCGGCAATGAACACCTCGATGAATTGCTCGAATGGTGGCGCGCGCAGCCGTTGCAGGTGAGTTTTCTACCGACGCCGGTGGCTGAATACGCGTTCAGCCGTGAGCTGGGCCACCCGACTTTACGCACGCTGCTGATCGGTGGCGACAAGCTCAGGCAGTTCCCGAGTAACCAGACCTTCGACGTGATCAACAACTACGGCCCGACCGAAGCCACGGTGGTGTCAACATCGGGTCGCGTCGAGGCTGGGCAGGTCTTGCACATCGGCCGGCCGATTGCCAATGGCACAGTTTATCTGCTGGACAGTCAGCAACAACCGGTGCCGGTCGGTGTGCCGGGGGAGGTGTATGTCGGCGGTGCCGGGGTCGCACGGGGCTATTTGAATCGCCCGGCATTGACCTCCGAAATGTTCCTGCAAGACCCGTTCAGCGATGAACCGCACGGGCGTCTGTACCGCACCGGCGACGTCGCGCGTTGGCGCGGGGACGGTACGCTCGAGTACCTGGGGCGCAATGACGATCAAGTCAAACTGCGTGGCGTGCGCATCGAGCCCGGCGAAATCGAAGCCGCACTGAGGACCCACAACGGCGTGCAAGACGTCGTGGTGTTGGTACGTGACGGGCGGCTACTGGCGTGGTTCAGCGAGCGCCGCGCGGTAGATATCGCCGACTTGCGCGATCATTTGCAGAGTCGCTTGCCCGAGGCACTGATCCCGGCCGCCTATGTCCGCGTCGACGCCATGCCGCTGACCGCTAACGGTAAACTCGACCGAAAAGCCTTGCCGGAGCCGGATCAGAGCGCGTGGCTCAGCCATGAATATGCGGCGCCGCAAGGTCCGCTGGAAACCGCCCTGGCGCAGATCTGGAGCGATCTGCTCAAGGTCGGGCGAGTCGGGCGCCATGACAATTTCTTCGAACTGGGCGGGCATTCACTGCTCGCCGTGAGCTTGATCGAACGCCTGCGTCAGCTCGGCCTGAGTGCTGATGTGCGGGTGCTGTTCAGCCAGCCGACCCTTGCCGCACTGGCCGCAGCGATGGGCAGCGGGCGCGAGATTGCGGTGCCGGCCAATCGCATTCCTCGCGATTGCCGTTACATCAGCGCGGACATGGTGAGCCTCAGCGAACTGGATCAGGCCAGTGTCGATTGCATCGTCGCCACGGTGCCGGGCGGCGCGGCCAACGTGCAGGAAATCTATCCGCTGGCGCCGTTGCAGGAAGGCATTCTTTACCACCACATCAGCGCCGGCGCCGGCGACCCGTATCTGCTGCAATCGAGTCTGGCGTTTGCCGACATCCATCGGCTGCACGCGTTCGCCAATGCGCTGCAAACGGTGATCGCGCGACACGATATTTTGCGCACCAGTGTGGTCTGGGAGGGGCTGCCGAGCCCGCAGCAAGTAGTTTGGCGGCACGCGCCGTTGGCGTTGGAAGCCGTTGCGCTGGCGTCGGCGGACGGTGACGTACTCGCGCAACTGCAAGCACGCTTCGTCGCCCGGCAATGGCGTCTGGACCTCGGGCAGGCACCGCTGATGCGTCTGGTGTATGCCGACGATCCCGTGAACAAGCGGGTCGTGGCGTTGCTGATGTTCCACCACATTGCTCTCGATCACACTGCGCTGGAGGTAGTGCGGGAGGAAATGCACGCCACTCTGCTCGGCCATACCGAGCCACTGCCGGCAGCGGCACCGTACCGCAACTACGTGGCGCAGGCCCGCCACGGCGTCAGCGAGCAGGAACACGAGACGTTCTTTCGCGAAATGCTTGGCGATATCGACGAGCCGACCTTGCCGTTCGGTTTGCGTGAGGTCACGGGAGATGGGCGCGATATCGAAGCGCATGTCAGCACATTGCCGCTGGAGTTGAGCCAGCGCTTGCGGGCGCAGGCGCGCAGCTTCGGGGTGAGCGCGGCCAGCCTGTTCCACTTGGCTTGGGCGCAGGTGCTGGCGGTCACCGCCGGCCAGCCGCGCGTGGTGTTCGGCAGCGTGCTGCTTGGGCGGATGCAGGGCGGTGAGGGCGCTGACCGGGCACTGGGCATGTTCATCAACACCTTGCCGTTGCGTGTGGAGGTGGCTGAACACGGCGTCGGCGCCGCACTGCGCGATGTGCATCAGCGTCTGGCCGCGCTGCTCGGCCATGAACACGCCTCGCTGGCCCTTGCTCAGCGATGCAGTGCTGTCGCGGCGCCGTCGCCACTGTTCAGTTCAGTGCTCAACTATCGTCACAGCGCCGCGCGCCAGACGGCTGAGGTGGCGTGGCAAGGGATCGAGTTTCTCGCCCACGACGGGCGCAGCCATTATCCGCTGACGCTGAGCATCAACGATCTGGGCGAAGGCTTCGATCTGGCGGTGCTGACACCTGGCGAGGTGGGGGCACAACGGGTCTGCGAACTGATGCAGTGCGCACTGACGGCGCTGGTGTCGGCGCTGGAGGAAAACCCCGGGCAGGCGCTGGATCGCCTGGCGATCCTGCCGCCGTTCGAGCGTCAACGCGTGCTTACGCAGTTCAACGCCAGCGCTACGGTTTTCCCGCCCGCGCAAACCGTGCACCGATTGTTCGAGGCGCAGGCCTTGCTCAATCCAGAGGCTGTGGCGGTGCAAGCCGGCGAGCAACAGCTGACCTATGCGCAGCTCGATCAACAGGCCAATCGTCTCGCGCATTATCTGCTCGAACTGGGCGTCAGGCCGGACGCGCGGGTGGCGATTTCCACCCGGCGTGGCCCGCATATGTTGCTGGCGATGCTGGCGGTACTCAAGGCCGGCGCTGCCTATGTGCCGATCGATCCGGCGCATCCGGCCGAGCGCATCGCCTATTTGCTGGCCGACAGTGCGCCGCTGGCGCTGCTGGTGTCGGGCGTGGATCTGGGCACTGTGGAAGTGCCGGTGATTGATCTTGGCGATGAGCGGTGGCATGACCTGCCTGAACACAGCCCAGAGGTCGAGGGTTTGACTGCGGACAATCTCGCCTATGTGATCTACACCTCAGGCTCCACCGGCCAGCCGAAAGGGGTGATGGTCGAACACCGCACGCTGGAAAATCTCGTGCACTGGCACGCCGCCGCGTTCGACCTGTGCGCCGGCAGCCATATCGCCAGCGTTGCCGGGTTCGGTTTTGATGCCATGGCCTGGGAGGTCTGGCCGGCGTTGTGTGTGGGCGCCACTGTGCACTTGCCACCGGCAGCGATCGGCAATGAACACCTCGATGAATTGCTCGAATGGTGGCGCGCGCAACCGTTGCAGGTGAGTTTTCTACCGACGCCGGTGGCTGAATACGCGTTCAGCCGTGAGCTGAGCCACCCGACCTTGCGCACGCTGCTGATCGGTGGCGACAAGCTCAGGCAGTTCCCGCGTAACCAGACCTTCGACGTGATCAACAACTACGGCCCGACCGAAGCCACGGTGGTGGCGACGTCGGGTCGCATCGAGTGCGGGCAGCCACTGCACATCGGCCGGCCAATCGCCAATGCCAGAGCGTATGTTCTCGATGCGCAACAGAACCCACTGCCGGTGGGTGTCACAGGTGAGTTGTTCATAGCCGGTGCAGGCGTGGCCAGGGGCTATCTGAACCGCGATGAACTGACCGCCGAACGCTTTCTTGCCGATCCGTTCAGCCAGGAACCGGGCGCGCGCATGTACCGCACTGGCGACCTTGTGCGGTGGCGTACCGACGGCACGCTGGAGTATCTGGGGCGCAACGACGATCAGGTGAAGCTGCGTGGCGTGCGTGTGGAACTGGGCGAAATCGAAGCGGCACTCGCCAGTCATCCGGCCTTGCAAGAGGCCGTCGCCCAGGTGCGTGACGGTCAGTTGCTGGCCTGGTTCACCGCCCGCGCGCCGCTGGACCTCGACGACCTGCGCGAGCATCTGCAGATGCGCCTGCCGCAAGCCTTGCTGCCGGCGGCTTATGTTCGGCTGGACAGTTTGCCGCTGACCGCCAACGGCAAACTCGACCGCCAGGCTTTGCCGGAGCCTGAGCAAAACGCCTGGCTGAGCCGCCAGTACGAAGCGCCGCGAGGCTCGGTGGAAACCGCGCTGGCGCAAATCTGGAGCGAAGTGCTCAAGGTCGAACAGGTCGGCCGGCACGACAACTTCTTTGAACTGGGCGGGCATTCGCTGCTGGCGGTCAGCGTCATCGAGCGCATGCGCCAGATCGACCTGAGCACCGACGTGCGCGTGCTGTTCGACCAGCCGACACTGGCAGCGCTGGCAGCAGCCGTCGGCAGCGGACGGGAAATCGTGGTACCGGCCAATGGCATCGCAGCGGACTGCGATCACATCACGCCGGACATGCTCAGTCTGCTTGAACTGGACCAGGCGACGCTCGACCGCATCGTTGCCACGGTGCCGGGCGGTGCGGCCAATGTGCAGGACATTTACCCGTTGGCGCCGTTGCAGGAAGGCATTCTTTATCACCACATCACGGCTGCGCAAAACGATCCGTACGTACTGCACTCGCGCCTGATGTTCGCCAGTGTCGAGCGTGTCGAGGCGTTCGCCCGTGCGCTGCGGCAAGTCATGGCGCGCCACGATATCTTGCGCACGGCGATTGTCTGGCAGGGCCTGACAGTCCCCGTGCAGGTGGTGTGGCGCGAAGCTCAATTGCCGGTAGAAGAAGTTGCCTTCGAGCAGTTGACGGTGGACAACCTGGACCTCACTGAGGCACCACTGATTCGGCTGTTGTACGCCCGCGACCCGGCCACTGGGCAAGTGGCCGGCCTGTTGCTGTTCCATCACATCGCCCTTGACCACACGGCGCTGGAAGTCGTGCGCGAAGAAATGCAGATCAGCCTGGGCGGCGAGCAGCGTTCGCTGCCGGTGCCAGTGCCGTATCGCAACTACGTGGCACAGGCGCGGCTTGGCGCCAGTGAGGCGGAGCACGAGGCGTTTTTCCGCGACATGCTTGGCGATGTCGATGAGCCGACCTTGCCGTTCGGCTTGCGTGAGGTCAACGCGGGGTCCGGTACTTGTGAAGAGGCCTCGCTGGCGCTGCCCGACGCGCTGACGCAGCGTTTGCGCGCTCAGGCACGGCACATGGGCATCAGCGTCGCGAGCGTGTTTCATCTGGCCTGGGCACAAGTGCTGGGCGCTACCTCCGGACAGGATCGGGTGGTGTTCGGCACCGTACTGATGGGGCGCATGCAGGGCGGGGCGGGTGCCGATCGCGGGCTGGGCATGTTCATCAATACTTTGCCGTTGCGTGTGGACCTTGGCGCGCAACCGGTGCGTGCGGCACTCCGGGCTACCCATGGGCAACTCACCGGCCTGTTGGCGCATGAGCATGCTTCGTTGGCACTGGCCCAGCGTTGCAGCCGGATTGCGGCGCCGGCGCCGCTGTTCAGCGCGATGCTCAACTACCGGCATGGCAGCGCCACGCCTGCCCAGGCACACCCGGCGTGGCAAGGCATCGAGACCTTAAGCAGTGAGGAACGCACCAACTACCCGCTGACGCTCAACGTCGATGACCTGGGCACAGGCTTCAGGCTCACCGCGATGACCTTGGCGCAGGTCGGTGCGTTGCGTATCTGTACTTATATGGAAGCCGCGTTGCAAGCGCTGGTCGGTGCCTTGGAGCAAGCGCCGCAGCAACCTGTCAATCAGTTGTCGGTCCTGCCGGACGCCGAGCGTCAGCGCCTGCTGTTCGACTTCAACGCGACGGCGGTCGATTACAACCTGCAGCAGACTTTGCACGGTCTGTTCGAAGCCCAGGTGTTGCGCACCCCGCACGCACCGGCATTGCAAATGGCTGACCAGCGCCTCGACTTCCAGCAACTCAACGAGCGCGCCAACCGCCTGGCCCATCATCTGATCGGGCTTGGGGTTCAGGCCGATGCGCGGGTGGCGATCTGTGTCGAACGCAGTGTGGCGATGGTTGTCGGCCTGTTGGCTATCCTCAAGGCCGGCGGCGCTTATGTCCCGCTGGACCCGGACTACCCGGCCGAGCGCATTGCTTACATGCTCGCCGACAGCGCGCCGGTGGCGGTGCTGGTGCAAGGCAGCACGGCCGCGCGGGCGAGTGCGCTGGCGGTGCCAGTGATCAATCTGGAACACGACAGTTGGCACGACTTGCCGGCGGACAATCCGCAGGTCCCCGGCCTGACCTCGGCGCATCTGGCTTACGTGATCTACACCTCAGGCTCCACCGGCCAGCCCAAGGGTGTCGCCAACGAACACCGCGCGGTGGTCAACCGCTTGCTGTGGATGCAGGACGCCTATGCACTGAGCGCTGTAGATACCGTATTGCAGAAAACCCCATTCAGCTTCGACGTGTCGGTCTGGGAGTTTTTCTGGCCGCTGATGACCGGCGCGCGTTTGCTCCTGGCCCGTCCTGGCGGGCACAAGGAGCCGGCCTACCTGAGCGAGCTGATCGAGCGCGAACACATCACCACCGTGCATTTCGTGCCGTCGATGCTCGACGTGTTTCTTGCTCACGGTCAGACCGAACGCTGCGCCGCACTGCGCCAGGTGATGTGCAGTGGCGAGGCGTTGCCCGGCAGCCTGGTACGGCGGTTCAAACAGCAGTTACCGGCCAGCCAGTTGCACAACCTGTACGGCCCGACCGAAGCGGCGGTGGATGTCACCGCGTGGAGTTGCGCCGGGCCGCTGCAGGACACGCCGGATAACACGCCGATTGGCAAACCGATTGCCAACACCCGGATGTACATCCTCGACGCGCAGCAACAACCGGTGCCGCAAGGTGTGGTTGGCGAGTTGTACATCGGTGGCGTGCAGGTCGCGCGTGGTTATCTGAACCGCGCCGAACTGAGTGCCGAACGCTTCCTCAGCGACCCGTTCAGCCAGCAGGCGCAAGCGCGCCTGTACCGCACCGGCGATATCGCCCGTTATCGCGCCGACGGCCACATCGAGTATCTGGGGCGCAATGACGACCAGGTGAAGATTCGCGGCCTGCGCATCGAACTCGGTGAAATCCAGGCCGGCCTGACGGGGATCGATGGCGTGCACGAAGCGGCGGTGCTGGCCCGTGAAGACGTGCCGGGGGACAAGCGGCTGGTGGCGTACTACACCGGTTTGCGGCTGGACATCGACATCCTGCGCGCCGCATTGCTGCACGCCTTGCCGGACTACATGGTCCCGGCAACGTTCGTCCATCTCGAGCGCCTGCCGCTCAGCCCCAACGGCAAACTCGACCGCAAGGCGTTGCCGGCACCCAATCAGGATTCGCTCAACAAGCGCCCCTACGAGGCACCGGTCGGCGAGGTGGAAATCACGCTGGCGCGGCTGTGGGGCGAATTGCTCAATGTCGAACGAGTCGGGCGGCATGACCACTTTTTCGAATTGGGCGGGCATTCGTTGCTGGCGGTGAGTCTGGTCGGCCGTCTGCAACAGGAAGGCCTGGAGGCGGATGTCCGGGCGTTGTTCGAACAACCGACCCTGGCCGGCTATGCAGCAATCACGGAAAGAATGGAGATCGTCCTGTGAACCTGAACCCTTTGTTGGCGACACTCAAGGCCCGAGACATCCAGTTGACGGTCACGGACGAGCAGTTGCGCGTCAATGGCAACAAGCAGGCCTTGAGCGATCCGGCGCTACTGGCGTCGTTGCGCGAGCACAAGGCGGCGTTGATCGAGTTGATCAAGGCCGGCGAGTATTCGGCGGCGCGTGTCGGGCAGGTCGAAGTGCCGGCCAATGGCATCGGCCCTGGTTGCACGCACATCACCCCGGCGATGCTGACCCTGACGCAACTGAGTCAGGACGCCCTCGATCACCTGATCGAAGGCATCCCCGGCGGGGCTGCGAACGTGCAAGACATCTATCCGTTAACGCCATTGCAGGAAGGCATTCTTTATCACCACGTCAGCGCCCAACACGGCGATCCGTATGTCATGCAGGCTCAATTCGCTTTCAGCGGGGCAGAGCGTTTGCAGGCATTTGTCGATGCGTTACAAACGGTGATCGATCGTCACGACATCCTGCGCACGGCGGTGGTCTGGGAAGGTCTCGACACACCGCTGCAAGTGGTCATGCGCGCTGCGCGCCTGCCGCTGGAAGAACTGACTCTGGAAGCCGATGGCGGTGATGCCCTGGCACAGTTGCACGCCCGTTTCGACGCCAGGCAGTTCCGTCTCGACGTGACCCGTGCGCCGCTGTTGCGCCTGGCGCATGCCCGGGATGTGAGCGGACAACGCATCGTCGCGATGCTGTTGTTCCATCACCTGGCGATGGACCACTCGGCCCTGGCGGTGGTCAGCGAGGAATTGCAGGCCTGCCTGTGCGGACACGCCGCGCGGTTGGGCCCGCCCGTGCCGTTTCGCAATTACGTGGCGCAGGCCCGACTCGGCATCAGCGAGGCGGAACACGAAGCGTTTTTCCGCGACATGCTCGCTGACATCGACGAGCCGACCTTGCCCTACGGATTGCAAGGCGTGCACGGTGACGGCAGCGACGTCGTCGAGTTCAGCCAGGCGCTCGACCCGCAACTCAATCGCCGCCTGCGGGCCCAGGCGCGGCGGCTGGGCGTGAGCGTGGCGAGCCTGTTTCACCTCGGTTGGGGGCAAGTGCTCAATGCCCTGACCGGGCAAGTGAGCGTGGTCTTCGGCACCGTGTTGATGGGGCGCATGCAAAATGCCGAAGGCACCGAACGCGCGCTGGGCATCTTCATCAACACGTTGCCGTTGCGTGTGGACATCGCAGCGCTCGCCGTCGGTGAGGCGGTCAAGGCCACCCACGCGCGGCTGACTACCTTGATGCGTCATGAACATGCGCCGCTGGCGCTGGCGCAACGCTGCAGCGGTGTGGTCGCTTCTTCGCCGTTGTTCAGCACGCTGCTCAATTATCGACACAGCGCCTCCAGTGCCGCTGCCAGCGACGAAGCACTCGCCGCGTGGGAAGGCATCAGTGTGTTGCGCTCGGAAGAACGCACCAATTACCCGCTGACCCTGAGCATCGACGACTTCGGCGACCGGCTCAGCCTGACGTTGCTGGCCAGTAGCGCCGTCGATGGTGGACGTCTCTGCGCCTACCTGTTGTGTGCGGTGGAGCAATTGTTATCGGCGCTCGAACAGGCGCCCGAGACGCCGCTGAACCAGTTGTCGGTGCTGCCGGCCGCAGAGCGTGAGCAAGTGTTGCGCGAATTCAACGCCAGCCAGGTCGATTACCCGGCGGCGCTGCCCGTTCATCAGCGTTTCGAAGCGCAGGTGCTGGCCCGTCCGGAGGCGCTGGCGGCCGTTCATGGGGGCGAGGCGCTGACCTTTGCCGAGTTGAACCACAAGGCCAACGCCCTGGCGCATCAGTTGATCGGTCTGGGCGTGCAGCCGGATGACCGCGTTGCCATCGTTGGCCGACGCGGGCTGGAGGCTCTGGTCGGGCTGCTGGCGATTCTCAAGGCCGGCGCCGGTTACGTGCCGGTCGATCCGGCGCACCCGGCCGAACGCCTGCTGCATCTGCTGCGCGACAGTGCACCCGTGGCCGTGTTGACCAGCACCGAGCTGCGCGAACGCCTGCCGATGCTGGCCGTGCCAGTGCTCAATCTGGACCCGCGGACCTGGCCGGCGGGCATCACCGGTAACCCGCAATTGCCGAGTCTCAATGCCGCGCATCTGGCTTACGTGATCTATACCTCTGGCTCCACCGGGTTGCCCAAGGGCGTCATGGTCGAACACCGCACCTTGTCGAACCTGATCGATTGGCACTGCTCAGCCTTTGATTTGTGTGCTGGCCGCCATACCTCAAGCCTCGCCGGGTTTGGCTTCGATGCCATGGCCTGGGAAGTCTGGCCGGCGCTGTGCGCGGGCGCGACCCTGCACATCGCACCGGCCCACGACGGCAGTGAAGACATCGACGCCTTGCTTGAATGGTGGCGCGCACAACCGCTGGACGTGAGCTTCCTGCCCACGCCAGTGGCCGAATACGCGTTCAGCCAACAGCTGGAGCATCCGACCTTGCGCACGCTGCTGATCGGCGGCGACCGCTTGCGGCAGTACTCGCGCAACCAGCGTTTCGACGTGATCAACAATTACGGCCCGACCGAAACCACGGTGGTCGCCACCTCCGGGCGTATCGACAGCGGCGACGCCTTGCACATTGGCAAACCGGTGAGCAATGCCACGGTGTACCTGCTCGATGCGCAACAGCGGCCGGTGCCGATTGGCGTCGCCGGCGAGTTGTACATTGGCGGCAGCGGCGTGGCCCGTGGGTATCTGAACCAGCCGCAGCTCACTGCCGAACGCTTCCTCTGCGATCCGTTCAGCCACGCCGCACAGGCGCGCATGTACCGCTCCGGCGATCTGGCGCGCTGGCGCAGCGACGGCACGCTCGAATATCTGGGGCGCAATGACGACCAGGTGAAGATTCGCGGCGTACGCATCGAGCCGGGCGAAATCGAGCAGCGCCTCAACCAATTGCCCGGGATTCAGGAAGCGGTAGTGCTGGCCCGCGAGGATCAGCCGGGGCAGTCGCGGCTGGTGGCGTATTTCACCGAGCAGGCGCAAGTGCAGGCGCTGGACGTGGCGCAGTTGCGCGCGCTGCTGCTGACCCAGTTGCCGGAATACATGGTGCCGTCCGCTTTCGTCAAACTCGACGGATTGCCGCTCACGGCCAACGGCAAGCTCGACCGCAAAGCCCTGCCGAAACCCGAGCGCTCGGCGCTGTTCGTCCGCGACTATGTGGCGCCGGAGGGCGAAGTGGAAACGGCGCTGGCCGACATCTGGGCCGACGTGCTGCAGGTCGAACGGGTAGGGCGCGAGGATCATTTCTTTGAACTCGGCGGGCATTCGCTGCTGGCCATGCGCATGGTCGCGCACGTCAGGCAGCGCCTGGGCGTCGAGCTGGTGCTCAGCGATCTGTTTGCCAACGCCGAGCTGGCAGCAGTGGCGCAGGTGTTGACCGAAGCCGGGCGCTGCACGCAACCACCGATTCTGCCGGTGCCCCGTGACACCGCGCTGCCGCTGTCGTTTTCCCAGCAGCGCTTCTGGTTTCTGGCGCAGATGGAGGGTGCCAACACCGCCTATAACATCCCGATTGCCCTGCGCTTGCGCGGCGCCCTGGACGACGTTGCCCTGCAACGCGCACTGGCCCGCATCGTCGCGCGCCACGAAACGCTGCGCAGCCGCTTCGCGCCGCTCGATGGCGACGCGCAGGTGCTGATTGCTCCGGTCGACAGTGGTCTTGTGCTTCGTCTCGAAGATCTGCGCCACCATCCGCAGGCGCAGGAGGCGTTGCAGGCATTGATTCAGGGCGAGGCCTCAGGACCGTTCGACCTGCTTGACGATCCGTTGATCCGCGGACGCCTGGTACGCCTGGCCGACGATCACCATGTGCTGCTGCTGACCTTGCACCACATCATCTCTGACGGTTGGTCGATGGGCGTGCTGACCCGCGAACTGATGGCGCTGTATCAGGCGTTCAGTCAGGGTGAAGACGACCCGTTACCGCCGTTGACCCTGCAATACAGCGACTATGCGGTGTGGCAGCGGCGCTGGTTGAGCGGCGAGGTGTTGCAGCGCCAGAGCGAATACTGGCAGCGCACCCTGCGTGATGTGCCGGCCTTGCTGACCTTGCCGACGGATCGCCCGCGCCCGGCGCAGCAGGATTACGCCGGCAGCAGCATTGCGCTGCAACTGGATGCGCGTTTGAGCGCCGGACTCAAGGCCTTGAGCCAGCGCCACGGCGCGACGTTGTACATGACGCTGCTCGGCGCGTGGGCGCTGCTGTTGGGGCGCTTGTCCGGGCAAACCGATGTGGTCATCGGATCGCCGGTCGCCAACCGTAACCGCGCCGAAGTCGAGGGGATGATCGGCCTGTTCGTCAACACCCTGGCATTGCGCATCGACACCGCTGGCGAGTTGAATGGCCAAGCGCTGCTGACGCGGGTCAAGGCGATTACCCTGCAAGCGCAGGCGCATCAGGACCTGCCCTTCGAACAAGTGGTGGAAATTACCCGTCCGGTGCGCAGCCTGGCGCACAGCCCGCTGTTCCAGAGCATGTTCAACTGGCGCAACAGCGACGGACCGGCGCTGGACTTGGGCGAGCTGACGCTGGAAGCCGTGGCCGAGCCCAGTCATTTTGCCAAGTTCGACCTGACCCTGACCCTCGGCGAGACCCCGGAAGGCATTGGCGGCTGGCTGGAATACGCCACCGCGCTGTTCGATGAAGCCACCGTGCAGCGTTTTGCCGGCTATCTGCAGCAGCTGTTACAAGCGATGGTCAGCAACGATCAGGCGCTGCTCGCCCACGTGCCGCTGGTGCAGGACGAGGAGCGTCAGCGCTTGCTGGTGGATTTCAATGCGACCGATCGCGAATACCCACACACCGACACGGTACAGCGGTTGTTCGAACAATACGCCGCGCGACAGCCCGACGCCGTCGCAGCGGTACATGGCGAACAGACCTTGAGCTATGCCGAGCTGAACCGCCGGGCCAATCAACTGGCTCATTTTCTGCTGAGTGAAGGCGTGAAGCCCGGCGATGCGGTGGCGATCCTGTTACCGCGCTCGCTGGACCTGCTGATCGCGCAGCTGGCGATCGGCAAATGCGCGGCGGCCTGGGTGCCGCTGGATATTCACGCGCCGGCCGATCGCCAGGCGTTCATGGTCGACGATTGCCGGGCCGCTGTGTTGCTGACCCGCAGCACAGCCACGGCGGCTTTTGCGGTGCGGCGGATCGACCTCGACTCGCTGCAGCTCGACGCCCAGCCCGGTCATAACCCGGATCTGCCGCAATCGGCGCAGTCGCTGGCATACATCATGTACACCTCCGGCTCCACCGGCATGCCAAAAGGCGTGATGGTGCCGCACCGGGCGATCACGCGGCTGGTGATCAACAACGGCTACGCCGATTTCAACCGCCAGGATTGTATAGCGTTCGCCTCCAACCCGGCCTTCGATGCGAGCACCATGGACGTTTGGGGCGCGCTGCTCAATGGCGCACGCGTGGCGATCATTGACCATGCCACCTTGCTCGATCCGCAAGCGTTCGGCGACGAACTCAAGCGCAGCGGCGCGAGCATCCTGTTCGTCACCACAGCCCTGTTCAACCAGTATGTGCAGCTGATTCCCGACGCCTTGAAGGGTTTGCGCATCCTGCTTTGTGGCGGTGAGCGCGGCGATCCGGCGGCGTTTCGCAAGTTGCGCAGCGAGGCTCCGAACGTGCGTCTGGTGCACTGTTATGGCCCGACGGAAACCACCACTTACGCCACCACGTTTGCCGTGCAGACTGTCGCCGAAGAGGCCGACAGCGTGTCGATCGGCGGGCCGATTTCCAATACGCAGGTGTATGTGCTCGACGCCTGTCAGCAACCGGTGCCGTTCGGCGTCACGGGTGAGTTGTACATTGGCGGGCAGGGCGTGGCCCTGGGGTATCTGAACCGGCCTGAACTGACGGCGCAGAAGTTCCTGCGCGACCCGTTCAGCACACAGCCCGACGCGATGATGTATCGCACCGGTGACCTGGTGCGCTGGCTGGCCCCCGGGCAGCTTGAGTGCATCGGTCGCAACGATGATCAGGTGAAAATTCGCGGATTCCGTATTGAGCTGGGCGAGATCGAAAACCGTCTGCTCGGTTGCCCCGGCGTCAAGGAGGC
The DNA here is from genome assembly GCF_014268545.1 of Pseudomonas sp. SWRI81. Taxonomy (NCBI): domain Bacteria; kingdom Pseudomonadati; phylum Pseudomonadota; class Gammaproteobacteria; order Pseudomonadales; family Pseudomonadaceae; genus Pseudomonas; species Pseudomonas sp. SWRI81. The sequence continues at coordinate 14,422 of NZ_JABWQS010000021.1, read as the reverse complement.
CATCGTGCTGGCGCGGCGTGACGGTACGGAACCGACGCGCCTGGTGGCCTATTTCACTACCGACGATGCCGACCTGCAAAGCGCCACGCTGCGCGCCTTGTTGCAGGCACGGCTGCCGGAATACATGGTGCCCTCGGCGTGGGTGCCTCTGGAGACGTTGCCGCTGAACAACAATGGCAAGGTCGATCGCAAGGCCTTGCCGGCACCGACGCAGGCGGCGTTGCTCAGCCGTGTGTACGAGGCGCCGGGCAATGCACTTGAAACCCGTCTCGCCGGGTTGTGGGGCGAAATCCTCCAGGTCGAGCAGGTCGGTCGCCACGACAACTTCTTCGAGCTGGGCGGGCATTCGTTGCTGGCGGTGCGTCTGGTCAACCAGATGCAGCAGGCCGATCTCCCCATGACCCTGGCCGAGCTGTTCCAGCATCCCAGCGTTGAAGCGGCCGCTGCGCTGCTCGCTGGACGTGATGGCGGGGTTGCGCCGGAGCCTGAGCCGGGGCTGACGCTGGTGCGCGCGGGTGATCAGAGCACGCCATTGTTTCTGGTCCACGAATTCAGTGGCCGCGACGTGTATTTTCCGGCGCTGGGCCGGCACATCGGCGGCGCTTTTCCTATCTACGGGCTGCCGGGCATCGACTACGGCCAAACCCAGTTGCGCACGCTCGAATGCCTGGCGAGGCGCATGGTCGGGATCATTCGCACCCGACAACCGCATGGGCCTTACCGACTGGCCGGTTGGTCGTTTGGTGGTGTACTGGCTTATGAGGTCGCTCAGCAGTTGCTCGGACTGGACGAAATTGTCGAGTTTATCGGGCTGATTGACAGCTATGTGCCGCGTCTGGCCGATCCGCACAAGGCACGCTGGAACGATGCGCACGTGCACAAGCGTCAATTGCTCTTGCATTGCACCGCGCACTGGGCCGGTCTTGGCGAAGACGGGCAGGGCGGACTCGCCGCGCTTGCAGCGTTGCAGGCCGAACTGGAATCGCTGGCGTTCGCCGAGCTGCTCGAACGTTGCCAGCGCCAGCAATTGCTGCACCCTGAGTTGGCGGCAGCTTCGGCGGCAGAGGCCTGGCATTACCTGGATCGCGAGGTGGCGCACGGGCATGCGCTGGCACATTACCGGGTCAGTCCGTTGCCCCTGCCGCTGCATGTGTTCCGTGCGAAACATCGCTCGGCGGCGATGGCGCAGCTCAGCCCGACCCTGGGGTGGGCCGAAGAGTTGCCGGATAGCGAGCTGCGCTGCATCGACGTGCCGGGCGACCACCAGAGCATGATGAAAGCCCCGCATATCCAAGCCCTGGGTCAGGCGATCAGCCAGGCACTGGAAGCGGCGCAGGCGCCGGCATTGCCTGGCTACCAACCGCTGGTGACCATTCAAACGGGCGACAGCTCCCGGGCGCCGATTTTCTGCGTGCCGGGGGCCGGCGACAGCGTCACCGGGTTCATTCATTTGACCGAGGCCCTCGGCCCTCAATGGCCGATTCACGGCCTGCAACCGCGCGGGCTGGAAGGTGGGGCGGTGCCGCACAGTCAAGTCGAGGCGGCGGCGCTTTTTTACCGGCGGGCAATCGAGCAATTCTATCCGCAGGGTCCGCTGCACCTGATCGGGCACTCGTTCGGCGGTTGGGTAGCGCATGCCATGGCTGCGCAGTTTGAGGCCGACGGACGTGAGGTGGCGTCGTTGACCCTGATTGACAGCGAGTCGCCCGGCGGCAACGGCGTAATGGGTAGAGCCTACACCGCGACCGCGGCGCTGCAACGGCTGATCGAGGCGCTGCAACTGTCGGCCGGTACTTCGCTGGGCATCGATGCCGAGGCGTTCGCCGACGCCGATGACGCCACGCAACTGGGTTTGCTGCACGCGGGCATGGTGCGTGCGGGCGTGCTGTCGGCACGGTCTACGCCACAGTCGCTAATCGGTTCGACTCGCACTTTTGCCAGCGCCTTGCGCACGGTCTATCAGCCGCACCAGCGCTACAGCGGCCCGGTGCGCCTGGCGCTGGTCGACGATCCGACGCTGGATGCGGCCGGTAATCAGCGAGAGCAAGCGGCGATGGTCGAGAGATGGCGAAGGGAGGTAACTGATCTGACGGTGTGGTACGGGCCGGGCAATCATTTCACCCTGCTCAAGGCGCCCAACGTATTCAGTTTCGCCGCGTGGTGGCACGAAGGGCTCACGGAGCCTGCCAGTGAAGTGCTCTCCTGATTGATGTGTACGTCTTGCAGCCCGGTCGCTGACCGGGCTCAACCCTGAACGGATTTGTAGTCATTTATGGAAAAGTCGAAGTTGCGCAAAGTCGCTATGGGTGTGGCGCTGGCGGCAGTGGCCGGCTTGCTGTTGTACGCGGTGCAGGCGCCGGCGGAGGCGCCGCAGTACCTGACTGCCACGGTAGAACGCGGTGACATCGAGAACGCGGTGCTTGCCACCGGGTTGCTGGAGGGCATCAAGCAGGTCGATGTCGGTGCGCAGGTGTCGGGGCAATTGAAGTCGCTCAAGGTCAAGGTCGGCGACAAGGTGAAAAAGGGCCAGTGGCTTGCGGAAATCGATCCGCTGGTATTGCAGAACACTCTGCGCCAGGCCCAGGTTGATGAAGAAAACCTGCAAGCCCAAAAGCGCGCGACCCAGGCCCAGTTGCGGCAGACCAAGGCGTTGTACGAGCGTTATCGGAATTTGCAGGAGGACGCCTCCATTTCTCGTCAGGATTTCGAAACCGCACAATCGAATTACGAGGTGCAGCAGGCCAACCTGCTCTCGCTGGAGGCACAGATCAAAAGTGCGCATATCCAGATCGATACCGCCAAGGTCAATCTGGCGTATACGCGGATCATCGCGCCGATTGATGGCGATGTGGTCGGCATCGTCACCCAAGAAGGCCAGACGGTGATCGCTAATCAGTTGGCGCCGATTCTGCTGAAACTCGCCGACCTGGACACCATGACCGTCAAGGCGCAAGTCTCGGAAGCAGATGTGATTCACATCGCGCCGGGGCAGGCGGTGTATTTCACCATTCTGGGCGAAGACAAGCGTTATTACGGCAAGCTGCGCGGCACTGAACCGGCGCCGCAGAACTTCCTCGAAACGCCGCCTGCCGGCACGCCAAAGCAAAACACGGCGGTGTTTTACAACGCCCTGTTCGAGGTGCCGAACCCGGACCATCGCTTGCGTATCTCGATGACCGCGCAGGTGCGCGTAGTGCTCGACACGGCCCGGTCAGTGTTGACCATCCCGGTGGCGGCGCTCGGGGCGCGCAACAGCGACGGCAGTTTTCCGGTGCGCGTACTCGACGCCAAGGGCCAGGCCCAGCCGCGCAATGTGCAGGTCGGGATCAACAACAACGTCAAGGTGCAGATCAATGACGGTCTGGCTGAGGGCGATCGGGTGGTGATCGGTGATCCGGTGTCCGCCGTGGCGGGGTCCTGATCATGGCCGAAGCCCTGCTGCAACTGAGCGGCATCACCCGCAGTTTTACCGCCGGCGACCGCGAATTTCTAGCGCTGAAAGACATCGACCTGAGCATCCATGCCGGGGAAATGGTGGCGATCATCGGTGCGTCCGGCTCCGGCAAATCAACCCTGATGAATATTCTTGGCTGCCTCGATTACGCCACCGCCGGCAGCTACAAGATCAACGGCCGGGAAACCCGTGACCTCGACAGCGAGGCGCTGGCCGAACTGCGCCGCGATTACTTCGGATTTATCTTTCAGCGTTATCACTTGCTGCCGCACCTGAGCGCCATGCACAACGTCGAGATTCCGGCGATTTATGCCGGGACCCCGGAGCCGCAGCGCCATGCGCGCGCCCGCGAGCTGTTGGCGCGCCTGGGCATGGAGCGGCACCTGACGCATCGACCGAGCCAACTCTCGGGCGGCCAACAACAGCGCGTGAGTATCGCCCGCGCCTTGATGAACGGCGGCGAAGTGATCCTCGCCGATGAGCCGACCGGCGCCCTCGACACCACCAGCGGCAAGGAGGTGATGCACATTCTGCAAGAGCTGCACGCCGCCGGGCACACGGTGATTCTGGTGACCCACGACCCGAAAGTCGCGGCCAATGCCGAGCGCATCATCGAGGTCAGCGATGGCGAGATCCTCAGCGACCGGCGCAACGTGCGCGACAGCGAAGCGTCTTCCCCTGACGAGCCGGCCGCGCGGCCAGCCACAGCGGCGCGGCGTCTGGTCGCCAGCCTCGGGCTGTTCAAGGAAGCCTTCAACATGGCCTGGGTCGCGCTGATTTCGCACCGCATGCGCACCTTGCTGACCATGCTCGGCATCGTCATCGGCATCACCTCGGTGGTGTCGATCTCGGCCATCGGCGAGGGGGCCAAGCGTTATGTACTCAAGGATATTCAGGCGATCGGCAGCAATACTATCGATATCTATTCCGGCACCAGTTTCGGCGACAGCCGTTCCGCCGCCATCGAAACCCTGGTGCCCGCCGATGTCGCGGCGCTCAATCAGCTGTATTACGTCGACAGCGCGACGCCGGTGGTCGGGCGCAATCTGCTGTTGCGCTACCGTAACATCGACGTCGATGCCCAGGTCAACGGCGTCAGCGACCTGTATTTCCAGGTACGCGGAATCAAGATGGCGGCGGGCATTCACTTCAGTGAAAGCGATGCGCGGCGCCAGGCCCAGGTGGTGGTCATCGATCACAAGACCCGTCAGCGTCTGTTCGGCGAGCAGGTCGATCCGCTCGGACAAGTGATTCTGATCGGCAATCTGCCGTGCACCGTGATCGGTGTGGCAGCGGAAAACAAAAACCTGTTCGCCGCGAGCAAATCACTCAACGTCTGGGTGCCCTACGAAACCGCTGCCGGACGCCTGCTGGGCCAGCGCTATCTGGACAGCATCAGCGTGCGTATCAAGGACGGCCAGCCAAGCAAAGTGGTAGAAGACAACGTCAACAAGTTGATGCTGCAGCGTCATGGCACCAAGGATTTTTTCACCAACAACCTCGACAGCATCATGCAGACCGTGCAGAAGACCAGCCGCTCACTGGCGTTGTTGCTGTCGCTGATCGCGGTGATTTCGCTGGTGGTCGGCGGCATCGGCGTGATGAATATCATGCTGGTGTCGGTGACCGAACGCACCCGCGAGATCGGCATCCGCATGGCCGTCGGCGCGCGGCAGTCGGACATTCGGCAGCAGTTTCTGGTGGAGGCGGTGATGGTCTGTCTGCTCGGCGGCGCGATCGGCATTTCCCTGTCATATGCCATCGGCCATTTGTTTTCGGTGTTCATCAAAGAGTGGGAAATGGTGTTTTCGCTGGGCTCGGTGCTGACGGCGGTGTTCTGTTCGACGCTGATTGGCATCGTCTTCGGTTTCGTGCCGGCACGTAACGCCTCGCGGCTCGACCCGATCGAGGCGCTGGCACGGGACTGAGGCTCAAGCTCGTGCCAGCGCGGTCATCAGGCGACGCCGGTGGCCGAGCTGTGCTGCGGCGAATACATCCACTTCATGAGTGAATGCCGGCCACTGATGCCCAGTTTGATTGCCGCGCGCTTGAGGTAGCTTTCCACGGTGTTGACCTTCAACTGCAACTGCGCGGCCAGTTCCGGCGCCGTCTGCCCGGCGAGCAGGCCGATGCAAACTTCGCTTTCACGGCTGGACAGTTTCAGCCCCAATTGCTGCAAACGTTCGTTGAAGCGCAGGCGCAAGGTCTCCAGCCCGCTGCTCTCTGGCGTGGTCGCCGGGCTTTGCGGGTCATTATCCAGCGGTTGCAGGGCGTTAATGTGTTTTTCCACCATTGGCAGCAGGACCGGGGAGATGTCCTGCAACAGGCTGCGCTCGCGGGCGGAAAACCGCTCCGACTGATCGTTGCGGTACACCGAAATCACGTAGCGGTAACCGTCCTTTCGCCGGGTCAGGTGCAGTTGCGAGGCGTCGGTGGCGGTCGTGGCGGGGACGGGCGGTAACGCGTCGCTGTGTTCGCAAAACAGCGTTTCGGCCAATAACGCCGCTTCTGTTGCGGGGTCGGGCTCGCTGCGCGCAACCACCGATTCGACGCGCATCTGCCGGATATGCGTGGCGTCGACCGCCAGTTGCGTACGGATCAGGTCATGCAACATCCGCGGAAAATGGCGGCTGCCGGTGCTGGCGATGACTTTGCCGATGTGCGGAAACAGGTGTGAATTCATGTCTTCATCCATGAGTGGCAATGAGTGGCGCGTGTGCCTGAAACACCGGCGTGAAGCTCCTTGACCGGTGAAACGCTGCAGGTTTGGATCCTATCCTAGTACAACGTTTCAGCTTGCGTTCAATCAAGCGCCGTTTGGCCGACGAGAAGCGGCTCCATGCTGGCACAGGCATGGCGGTCCAGTCTCGCCGGGATTTTTTTGAACGCTGGCGTAAGCACGAGGCCCAAATCTGTACCAACCTGTGGAGGACTGCGTCATGAACGAAGCCGTCAGTTATTTTTCGATAGGTATCGCTGTGATTATTCTGCTGGTCGATCTGTGGGCCATTGTCAGTGTGTTTCGCAGTGAAAAAACCGTGGGTGTGAAAGCGGCCTGGGCCATCGGCCTGATCGTGTTTCCGGTGCTGGGCCTGATTGTCTGGGGCATTGCCGGCCCGCGCGGGGTCAAGGAAGGGCCGTCGTCGCCGGAACACAGCAAGGGCTGATCATCGATTCACTTTTTGCCAACAGGGGGCTTCATGTCGCAACCTGCATCGTCTTTCGCCGCACCGTTGCGCGCCTGGTTGAGCCAGTTGTCGCGCAGCGGCTGGGGCGCGCTGTCGTTCTGGCTGACGCTGGTCATTGTCACGGTATTGTTGCTGGTCAGCGGTTACACCGGCCTGGTCAGTGCCAACCGGGATAACCTGCACTTTGCTGCGCTGGGCGGGCTGTCCGGGTTTGCCGCGACGGCGGTGGGCGCCATGGTGGCGCTGGTGCTGCGCGATGTGGCAGCGCGGACACAAGACACCATGCTCGGTTTTGCCGCCGGCATGATGCTCGCGGCCAGTTCGTTTTCCCTGATCCTGCCGGGCATCGAGGCGGCGCAGACGCTGACCCACAGTCCGCTGCTCGCCGCCTGCGTGGTCGTGGTCGGCTTGGGGCTGGGCGTCGCGTTGATGGTCGGGCTTGACCGCTTCGTCCCCCACGAGCACGAAAAGAGCGGCCGACGCGGCCCTCAAGCCGAGCGGATCAATCGGGTCTGGTTGTTCGTGCTGGCCATTACTCTGCATAACCTGCCTGAGGGCATGGCGATCGGCGTGAGCTTCGCCGAGGGCGACATGAGTGTCGGCCTGCCGCTGACCACGGCCATCGCCATTCAGGACATCCCCGAGGGGCTGGCGGTGGCCCTGGCGTTACGTGTGACGGGAATCTCGGCGATTCGCGCCGCTCTGGTCGCTGTGGGGTCCGGGCTGATGGAGCCTTTGGGCGCGATCATCGGCCTGGGCTTGTCCAACAGCTTCGCCCTCGGATACCCGGTTGCCCTTGGCCTGGCCGCGGGGGCGATGATTTTTGTGGTGTCCCACGAGGTCATCCCGGAAACCCATCGCAACGGCCATGAAACCCCGGCCACCCTGGGCCTGATGCTCGGGTTTGGCGTGATGATGTTCCTCGACACGGCGCTGGGTTAGCGCCGGGGCTGCCGGCGCAACTGCATCCACGCTTGATACGCCTCGGTCCGCTTGGCATCGGCCATCGCTTTGGCTTCGTTGAAGCGTTGCCAGGTCTGCGCATCGCGGCGGCTGTCATTGAACAACCGGTAGGCGCTTTCTTCGAGCCGGTCCGCTTCATAGAACAACGCGTTGATACGCGCCGGTTCGTCCTCTTCCACGTGGGCGCGCGAGTCGTTTGACGTTGTCGAAATCATGATGACGCCTCCGTCCAGTCCAGTGCCGCCGTCTCGCGCCATTTCACCTCGGTGATCCCGAACCGTTCGGCCTGGGGCTTGGAGACGACCTTGAGCGGTGGTTTCCCGGGTTTGGGTATGGGCGCAATACCGGCGTCACAACTTGCCCAGTGCCACGCCGCCGCGTTGCACATGCTTTTGCTGCGGATCACGAACGACTTCGCTTGGCCGTGCAGCTTGTATTCGATGGTGAAGATATCGGTTTGCCCCATGCGCTACTCCTTACGCTCATAGGCAAGTGAGTGAAGGCGCAAAGAAAAAATTCCAACGATTTCATGAACGGCATTGCCCGGCAAAAAAAAGCACGGCAAACCCCCCATAGCCAGCGTCGGGCGCTGCCATGAGGCGTATGCAATCGGGTGTAGGAGGTTTGCCGCCTGCGCGGAAGCGAGGGCCTAGCTGTGGATGATCGACGTCACCGATTCGGCGCTGATCATCGGCGGTTCGATGGCGTGGATCAGGCCACAGAGCAGCGCTTGTGACGGATCGATGATGCGCGGGGCGGCGGTCAGGTATTTTTCCGTTTCCAGCCGTTCCCGTGCCTCGGTGGTGCGCTCGGCGACGATCCGCGCATACAGGTACAAGTCGTAATCCAGGCTCATGGCGTATTCCGACATGCGCGAATGGTCGACCGCGCCTTGCAGATGCCAATGGAACGGGTGAAAGAGAAATTTGCTGTGGGTACAGGCCGACCGATGGCGGCCGGCGAGAAAAACGATGTTGCCCATCGATTCCACCGTGCCCAGGTTATGGGTGTGTACCGGAATCGGTAGCGACAAGAGGAAGTTGTACATGGTGAAGCCATAACTGCATTCGCCGCCCATCGTTGCAATGTTGACGATCAGCTTCGAAGCGTTTTGCTGGACCGCGGCCGAGGCTTTTTCGATCAGGTGCCCGCAGGTGGAAGCATTGATCGGGCCGGTGAAATGAATAACGTGGACTGGCATAAATCACCTCGCAATTGAAGGGGCTGGCGCTTGCGCAACTGGGTGGTGTTTAGCGAATGCTGGCTGCCGGCCGGCAACGGCGCGGGGCTCATGAGCCGCGTTCGCAGACCGGCCGGGTGTGCGTTGCGCTTGAATGGCGTTCTGCTTGAGCGATGCCCTGGCTGCGTTCGTAACAGCAGCGCCGCGTGATCGGTGTGGCAACGGAAACGGCCAGTGCCGGGGTTTCGGCGATGTCCTGCGGGGTATCGCTGAGCACGTGAGCCGGTAGTGAACACACTTCCATTTCATGGGCCGGTTCTTCGGCTTTTTCCAGTTGCGGGGCGCATGGCCGGGATTCGATCGAAGCTTTCATGGCGGACCTCGAAGGGAAGGGGCCACGCGCCCGATCCCTGTGTGGCTGTTGATGGGTGTCCGCCGCGGGTCAGATGGCCTATCGTGACCTGATCGCAACAGACACTACTTCCGATAGCCGTCAGCGCGAAAATGTTTTGAAAGTTTTGCCTTGGCCCGATAGGCGGTCAGCGAGTCCCAAGAATGCCCGTTATAGGGCGCCGTTCAGGTGAAACGCAGGTTGCGAAATTGCCACGGATCCTGCTCATCACTTGGCGGATCAATGCCGACATGGCGCTGCGCAAGCGGCGTCCAGTCACTGTAAAAACCTTGCAGAGGGCCGAGATAAGGACGGCACAGTTCGAGGATTTCCCGGTGCGGCAACTCATCCGGTTCGAGGATGCCGCGCCGAGGGTTGCGTATCGTCCAGACCACTCCGGCCATGACCGCCGCGGTGACCTGCAGTGACGTCGCACTGTTGTGCGGGCACAGCGCGCGGGCCTGATCGATGCTCAAGGTCGAGCCATACCAATAGGCGGTTTTCCCATGACCGAGCAGCAACACGCCGAGTTCGTCGCGCCCGCCTGCGATGTCATCGTCGAGCAAGCGTTGCCGCGGTTGTGGTTGCCATTGGCGAGCGGCAAGTTCATGCAGCGACAACAGCGCATCGTCACAGGGTCGGTAGGCGTAATGCACGGTCGGTCGGTAATCGGGATGCGCGCCTTCGCCGACGGTCAGGTATTCGGCGATGGAGATAGCCTCGCTGTGGGTGACCAGAAAGCCGAGGGTCGGCCCGACGCCCGGGGTCCAGGTGCGCACTTGCGTCGCGGCGCCCGGCCGTTGCAGGTAGATGGCGGCCTGGCTGCCGTAGGGGTGTCGTCGGGCATCGGCCGGCAATGCGCGCTCATGGCTGCCCCAACCGAGCTCCGCCGGCTGGCAGGCTTCGGCGATAAAGCCTTCAACCGACCAGGTGTTGACGAACTCGCCGGGCTCCTTGCGCCGGGCGGCATATTGCGAATCGTATTCAGCGATGTGAATGACCTTGACCAGCAACGCTTGGGCGAGCCGCGCCCAATCTTCCCGTGAAGTACAGACCGGATGCTGCTGGCCGATGTCCGCCGCCAGATTTTCCAGTGCCTGCTTGACCAAGTGCGAGACCAGGCCGGGGTTGGCGCCGTGGGTGAGAATCGCCGTGGCGCTGTCCTGAGCGCCACGCAACGCCAGAATGCCGTGACGCAAGGCGTAATTGGTGCAGGCCTGGGGTGGCTGTTCGGCACTGTCATACCCGCCGGCCCAAGGCTCGGTGCAGGTATCGAGATACAGCACGTCGCGCGTCTGGCAAAAAGCGAGCAATGCCTGGCTGGACACTTCGATGGACAGGTTCAAGAGAAAATCGCCGGCGCGCAGTTTCGGCTCCAGGCACGCGTGGAAGTTGTCTGCGGTCAACGCCTGTTGCTCGACCTGCACCCCATAGTCACGAGCCGCTTGCTCGGCGGCCCCGGACGGACAAATCACCCAGACCTGCGATGGATCGAGTTCGATGTGACGCAACAGCAGCGGCAACACGCCACGGCCGATGCTGCCATAGCCAATGATGATCAGACGTGCACAAAACGGTTGGCGTTGGACGGCTGGCATGCGCTTCTCCCGATAGGCGGCGGGGCAGAAAAACCCAAGTCTTTTTATTGCGACCGCATCGGTGCATGACCGTGCCGTTGCATTGCGCCAAGGGGCAGCCGCGGCAAAAAAAACGAACTGCGGCAGTAGCGCGGGCGTCCATGGTTAGGACGATCCACGAACCCGTATTCACCGGTTGAGGAGGCTGCACATGAACGATTACCCCATGGACGAAACCGATTCCGATCACCGCAACCGTCAGTTTGGCCAAGCCCTCGGGCTGGACGCCGACGAAGTCGAACTGTGGGTCAGTGCAATAGAGGAGGACGGCAGCGGCATGGGTTATGTGGTGCACTTTTCCAGCGAGACGCCGGTCGACGTGTTGGCCAAGGTGCCGGGGCTGGGCGCTGACCTGACCATCAATATCGGCCCGATCGATTGAGACGGCGGGCGAGGTGGCGCGGGCGTTGCCTTCGATAGCGGCGACCGCGCCAGCCTCACGGTTTGGTTGACTTCAGGGCGCCCGCCGAGGGTTTGAGTTGTTCCTGCAAATCTTTGGCCTTTTGCGCCTGCTTTTCGATGCCTGGCAGCTCGGTGCTGGCGAAGGCCTTGAGCTGCGGGTTCTCCGAGGACATCGCTTCCTTCTTGAACAGCATCAGTTTGCGTTCGAGGGTCTGCGCCTGGCTGTCGATGTAGACGCGGTCGAACGATTCGTCGCGGGATTCAAGCCGCAGGCGCTTGGCTTTCGAGGCGACCGAGGGTTGCGCCGGCACGTCCATGCGCAACGCTTGCCCCAGTTTCTGGAGCTGCGGATAGACGCGGTCGTGGTCAGCGATCATTTGCCGGGCAAAGTCCCTGACGTCGGGCAGTGCACTTTTTTCCAGGGCGATGCGCGCGCTGTCGTTCTGGAACAGGCTCTGTTCAGCGGCTTCTTCAACGAAGGCATTGAGCGTGACCGCGTAGCACAGCGTGACGGTCTGAAGGCTCAGGAGCAGTGCGGCGAGGCATGTGGTGGCAAGCGTTTTCATGGGCGCATCCCTTTGCGGTTCAGCTTTGGGCAGGGGTCATGAGGTTCGATTGAGCGGCTGGGCGAGGATTCAGAAAAATCGGCGCATGAGCGACAAGCGGCGCAAAGCGCATGTTCAAGGCAAAAAAAAGGAATTATTTTTTCCGTGTTCGACTCTTTTGTTCATGAACAAACTGCTCGCACAAGGCGAAGGTGAACGGCCATGACGATGATCGAAACCGCGATCAAGACCTCTTCCACGACGCGTACTTTTCAGGCGGCCTCGTATCGTCAGGAATATGAGCGGCTGCTGGCCCGGGACTCACAGGCCAGTCGGCAAGCCCGGACGCTGCTGCAAGGGCAACTGCGCCGCGCGGCTGAGCTGTCAAGCGATCTGCCTGCGACCCCTGAAGAGCTTGAACAATGGGCCCAGCATCGTTGCGCGGCGGTGGCCGCGCAATACGCTGAATATTTGCAGGCGCGCCAGCAGGGCGGCGAGCGGCGCTACTTCCGCAACCGCTCCCACGCGCTGTATTTCATTCAGCATGTGGCACCGACGAAAGTGGTGGACGGCGCTTGGCTGGCCGGGATTGCCGCGCACTGGCAGGACCCGCGTTTCGACCATTTGCTCGACACTTACCTGGAAGAATTGGGCGATGGCCTGCCTCGGCAAAACCATGTGCTGATCTACCGCAAGCTGCTCGCCGAGCACGATTGCGACGACCTGCGTGGCCTGACTGACGACCTCTATTTGCAGGGCGCGTTGCAACTCGCGCTGGGCCAGTGCAGCGATGAGTTTCTGCCGGAAGTGATCGGCTACAACCTGGGTTACGAACAGCTGCCGCTGCACTTGTTGATCAGCACCTATGAGCTGCGCGAGCTGGGTATCGATCCGCAGTATTTCCGCTTGCACGTGACCATCGACAACGCCAGTACCGGTCACGCGCACAAAGCCGTGCAGGCGCTGTTGCAGTTGCTGCCGCTGGGTGCCGAGCGTGAGGCGTTTTATCGGCGCGTCAGCCTGGGGTATCGACTCAATGATCTGGGCAAAGGCTCGACCGATGTCATCCAGGCGTTTGATCTGGAGCGGGAAGTGATTGCCATGCTGGAACGCAAATGCGTGTTCGGTCAGCACATGCACTCCGATTATTGCCGCCTCGAAAATCGCACGATCAATCAATGGCTGGCGGTGCCGGGGCAGATGGGCGAGTTCCTCGCGGCGTTGCAGCGCAAAGGCTGGATCAAGCGCGGCGAGCCGGTGGAGCAGAGCCGTTTCTGGCAACTGATCGATGGCAGCGAGGCCGTGATGTTCGGGGTGTTCAGCGGCTATGAAAAACAACTGCTGCGTGACTGGATCACTGACACGCAATACGCCCCGCGGACCCGGCCGCACGTCGCGGCTCAGGCCCCGGGCGCGGCTCAGGACGAAATTGAGGATGCAGAGCTGCTCGCCCTGCGCGAACAGCTCGAACCGCTGACGCCTGGCGAACAGATGCAAGCCTTGTTGCCGTGGCTATCGGCCCGGCGTCACTGGCGGCCGGCGGGGCTGTTTGCGACCCGGCGTTTTGTCGAGTTGCGCGGGCAACTGCGCTGATTTCAGGAGGAAACATGTCAGTACAACAAACGGCGGATCGGGCGTTGCTCGATCTGGGCAAGCGCTTGCTCGACAGCGGTTATCAGTTCATCACCCCGTCACCCTTGACCCATGAGCGCTACTACCAGCGCGTCCCGGTGCCTCAGGCGCGGGATTGGCGCGATGTATTCGGTTGGTCGATGCCGTTCGACCCTGAGTTGTTCAGTGAAGAGGATCGGGCGCTGCTCGATCGCGCCGGAGTGATCGAGCGCCAAGACACGTTGTGGCGCAGCGGCGTGCGCTGGTCGCGGCTCGGCGAGCTGTTGTTTGTGCATTCGGCCTGGCCGACCAGCGACACCGACGCGGTGTTTTTCGGCCCGGACAGTTATCGCTTCGCCCAAGCGATTGACGCGCAGTTGCAAACACGCTTTGCACCGGTCAGACGCGCCGTCGACATCGGCTGCGGCAGCGGCATCGGTGCGGTCGTGGTGGGCCGTTCGCGGCGTGATGCCGAGGTGCTCGCGGTGGACATCAATCCGCGGGCGCTGCGCCTGGCGGCGGTCAATGCCGAACTGGCCGGGGCGAGCAACGTCAGCGTCTATCGCAGCGATGTCCTGGCCAGCGTAGAAGGGCAGTTTGATCTGATCGTTGCCAACCCGCCTTACATGAACGATCAGCAGCAGCGCGCCTATCGCCACGGCGGCGGCACGCTGGGCGAAGGCCTGTCGGTGCGTATCGTGCGCGAGTCGCTGCCGCGCCTGGAAGTGGGCGGCACTTTGCTGGTGTACACCGGAGTGGCGATCGTCGCGGGGCAGGATCCGTTTCGTCAGGCGATCGAGCCGATGGTGTCAGGCGAACAATACGCCTGGACCTATCGCGAACTCGACCCGGATGTGTTCAGCGAAGAACTGCTCAAGCCCGGCTACGAACGCGTCGAACGCATCGCCGTGGTTGCCCTGACCGTGACCCGCGAACGCTGATCGCGGACAATCTGGCTTTTTCAGGGTGGGAGTGAGCTTGCTCGCGAAAGCGGCATCCCAGGCGACATGGATGTTGAATGTTAGGGCCTTTTCGCGAGCAGGCTCGCTCC
>NZ_JABWQS010000020.1:0-105070 GCF_014268545.1 Pseudomonas sp. SWRI81 | reverse complement strand
GGTGTGTCAGTTATATAGCCATGTCTGAATAACCGCTATCGCGAGCAGGCTCACTCCTACAGAGAGATGCGCTGGACTCTGGATGTAAAAAGGGCCTGCTCCTAATCGGAAACAGGCCCTTTTCATTATCGAAGCTACAACTCAATAAAACCGATCTATCACCCGAACTTCATTGTTGTTCTGCATCGAGCCCCACGCCTGTTTCAGCGTTTGCAGCACATTACCGATGAAGTCCTTGTCGGCCGCAGCCTTCTTGCCGACATAACCGTGGCCGCGGCGGTACATCTTCAGGCGGGCCAGCAGGTTCTGGTTGTTGCGGTCGAATTCTTCTTCGCCAGCGTGGGGCGACAGGCAGTCGATATGTACCTGGCCCGACTTGCTGATCCAAAGAATATGGCTGTCGTGGCTGTCTTTCTGCGCAGCGAACATACGAGCCAGTTCTTCGACGGTAGGTTGATTGTTCAGATTCATTGTTATGCCCCTTGACCAGTCTGGTGATCTTTCAAAGTTGATTCGCTAATACAGGTAGCCCATCGGTTAGTTGATCCCTGGCACCGAAACCAGGACGTCAGCGTTCGCCCGTTTGAAGAACGGGGTCGTGCATCTGTTGCATGTAGTCGTGTTGAATAACTGCTACGCAATAGCGTCACAACGAGGAGAAGCAGCGAAAACCGGGAGGCTCCTTGACGACATATCCAGTGTCGACCACAAGCGTCTTGAGAATTTTCGCCAGCGCTTCTCGTCCTTGTACTGGACGTTCAGGCCAGGTCAGCTTCTTCAATCTGCCTTGTGGGCAGCGTGTATCCGGAAAAAACAACTCGGCGGTCAGACGAGTTTGCTCAAGCGTGTTACCAGCGCTCCCGATCGGGGAACGTCTTCATCATGCAAAAGCAAAACGACGCCGTCAACGGTTTTGTAGTGATTATTTTCAGGCACTACATATTGTCCGACAAAGCTGTTTTGGAATGAGAAAAAATCTGTTTCGCCACCGGGAAGCGGGAACCGCGAGGGATTTATCGGGTCGCCGGTCGGGCCGCGCGTTTACGCGTGGCGGGGGTTTTGCCTGCCGTAGACTTGCGCTTTTTTTTCCATGGCGCTGCGGCCTTGCCGGCGGGAGGCGGGCCGCTGATGGTCAGGCTCAGGCCAGAGCAGCGGGTGACTTGCTTGCTCATCCACGCGGCCTGTTTGGTGACGAACTCTTCCAGACTCATCTCACCGCTCTGCACCATGTCCAGCGCCTGCTCCCAGATCGCCGTGGTGCCGGGATCGGCAATGGCGCGGGGCACCGCATCGATCAGGCTGAAAGCGGCGGGCGTCGCCGCCAGTGCCTTGCCGTTTTTTAGAAGATAACCACGGTCGAGCAAGCCCTGGATGATCGATGCGCGAGTGGCCTCGGTGCCGATGCCGGTGGTGTCCTTGAGTTTCTGTTTGAGCAGCGGATCTTCGACCAGCCTGGCGACGTTCTTCATCGCCTTGATCAGGTCGCCCTCGGTGTAGGGCTTGGGCGGTTGCGTCCATAGATCCTTGAGATTGACCTTTTCAACCGCGCATTCGACGCCTTGGCTCAAGGCTGGCAAGGTTTGCGGCGCCGTTGCTTCGCGGCCCTTGGCCGGTGCCAGGGCTTCGGGGAGTGCGCGCTTCCAGCCCGGTTCGATGATCTGCTTGCCCACAGCGCGCAGCGCCTGCCCGTTGCAATCGAAATCAGCCTGAGTGCGATCGAATTCGTGGTTGGGCAGGAACTGCGCCAGATAGCGCGCGCGAATCAATGTATAGACCGCACGGTGCTTGCCGGTCAGGCGTTCAAGGTTTTTCGCCGCGGCAGTGGGGATGATACCGTGGTGAGCGCTGACCTTGGCGTCGTTCCAGGCACGCGAGCGACGCTGCGGTTCAAGATACCCCTGCAAGGCTTCAAGGCCCGGATCAGCCTGACGCAGCGCCGCGAGAATTGCCGGAGCCTCGCTGTGCTGACTCAGCGGCAGAAAGCCGCAATCACTGCGCGGGTAGGTGATGACTTTGTAGGTTTCGTAGAGGGCCTGGGCGATGTCGAGGGTTTCCTGGGCGCCGAGGCCGAGTTTCTTCGAGCAGACTTCCTGCAACGTGCCGAGGTCGAAGGGCAGCGGCGCCACTTCGCGCAAGCGCTCGGTTTTCAGCTTGACCACCCGTGCGCTGTCAGCGCTTTTCATGGCCGCCGCGGCCTGTTGAGCCAACGCCTGATTCAGGCAGCGATCCTGATCATCACAAACATCCGCCGGCGCTTGCCACTGCGCGGTAAAGCGCGTGCCGTTGTGCGACAACTCCACATCGATCGCCCAGAACGGCACCGGTACGAAATCGGCGATGCTGCGATCGCGATCGACCACCAGCCGCAGGGTAGGCGTCTGCACCCGGCCCACTGGCAACACGCCTTGATAGCCGGACTGGCGGCCAAGCAAGGTGAACAGGCGACTCATGTTCATGCCGATCAGCCAGTCCGCCCGCGAACGCCCCAGCGCCGAGTGATACAGGCTGAACGTTTCGGCGCCCGGTTTCAGCGCGGCCAGGGCCTTGCGAATCGACGCCTCATCCAGCGCCGACAGCCACAAGCGGCGGATCGGTCCGCGATAACGGCAGTGTTCGACCAGCTCCCGGGCGATCATCTCGCCCTCACGGTCGGCGTCGGTGGCGATGATCAGTTCGCTGGCCTCGCCGAGCAGGCGCTTGACCGCTTTGTACTGACTGGCGGTGCGCGGCTTGACGGTCATTTTCCACTTGTCCGGAATGATCGGCAGGTCCGCCAGCACCCAGCGTTTGTAGCGTGCGTCATAGGCATCCGGCGGCGCGGTTTCGAGCAAGTGGCCGATGCACCAGGTTACTGTGACGTCCGTTCCCAGCCAGCAGCCATCGCCCCGGCGTCTCGCGCCGAGCACGGCCGCAATGTCTTTGGCCTGGGAGGGTTTTTCACAGAGGTACAGCCGCATGGCCACCATCGTCAATCGTTGTCCGGGGAGGGCACAGAATGGCCGGACTTGGCGTTGGGGGCAACTTTTATCTGTATGGATATACAGCGACGGCCGCGGTGAGCCGTTCGGCTGTAAACCCAACCAGACGCCGAGGCATCAGCTATACCTGAATCGGTCTCTTCGCCGTATTCAGGAGAACCCCCCGATGAAAAGCGCCGGACTCAACCCTGTCATCAGCCTCGAACAACTCACTGGTTGCCTGCTGGTAAAATTCCATGGCATCCAGATTGCCGCATCCGCCCACGTGCTGATTCTCAACGAAGCCAATTATCCACCGGTTTATTACGTCCCCCGCGAAGACATCGAGGAAAAGTACTTCGCCCGCACGGATCACACCAGCTATTGCCCGTACAAGGGCGACGCCAATTATTTCACGCTACAAGTGCCGGGACATGAAGCCGCGAATGCGGTGTGGACGTATGAACACCCGAAAGTGTCAGTCGCCGCGATCCGTGACTACGTGGCGTTCTATCCGGATCAGGTCGAGTTTAAGGTGATCGTGCCTGAAGACTGAGTCCACGTCCGGCGAATTAACACTCGCGTGGGGCTGTGTCTGCTAGGGTTACAGCCCGCATTCAGTCAAGCCGAATAAGGTAATGCTGAAAGATGGAATATTTCTTTTTCAGCAATGCACCAAAAAATACAGAAACGTCCCGGCCGTCCAGTTTCTGCAGATACTTCAACGCATTGGAAGTGTTCTGAAAGTTCGTGGTTCGGGACAGAAATGCCGAGCTGAGCGATTCCGAAACATCAGAGGCCTTTATGTTGAGGCCTTGCGTAGCAGGATCGAATGCCTCCTCTATCCAGCTCAATTGCGTCTCTTTGAGTCTTTCAAACGAGACAGGGCGGGAGATCCTGCTGAATTCCTTGTCGGGGATTTGGCTTTGACTGCTCAGTGTTTCCACAAAAGAAGTGAACGAGCGTGCTTCACCAACGTTTTCCGGGTCCGAATGAAAAACAATACTCGGCGTAGCACTGTTGTCGTAGCTGTAGCGGTGACGGTAAGTGGCCACGAGGCGATGAGGAATAATCGTTAACAACCCATGAAAGTGTAAGGCTTGGAAACGCTGCGATTGGCTATTGCCGGCCTCCGTATACACGTCATCACGGTAGTGCCATATTTCATGTCGCTTCAAATCCAGGGCTTTTTCGAGTCGGTTTTCCAGTTCGTACTCGGACAGGAAAGTCGGGCATACGTAGGCGGCCGTGGATCGCAGCGAAAGCCAATACAAGGCATTGTGTTGCAGAGGTTCATCAGTACCCGTGTGTTTGCGAAGATCAAAGGCGAAGGCGCCTGGGTTGCTATTCACCGGGATAGCGTTGCGCGAAGAAATGATTTTGCTGGTGGAACTGCCGGGGTGAAAGCTTGAGGTTTTAGCCTGTATGTAAAAGGGCTGAACGCTGGTTGCGACGGCATCGTAGCCACCGAGGTTACGTTCTTGTCTTTGCGTAACCTGCCGAATCTTGGCCCTGCCACCATTCCCGTCCGGAAGATCACGCAGCATTCGATCTATCAGGGTCAGCAATTCGGCTTCAGCGAATTTGGCTTTTGAAATCACGGATTCTTCCTTGGACATTGAAACAGTTCTATGGATTGAAATGGCAAACGCGGGCTGCCTGCCTGGCTAGTCGGATTCACTGTCCCTACGATGAGCCCAAAGCTTTCAATCACGAACTCAACAAGAGCAACGCCACCATCGGGTAGTACCTGCCATCGTGGCTATGCGTCTTCTGCGCATGGCTCGGAGCGACCCAGGCAATCGCAGCACAGGAGATGTCCAGAAGCATTTTCCGGAACATCCGGATCTGCGCTACATCTGCTGGCTTGCCTGCTGAGTACGGAGCGATGAATACGGCGCCCAGCCTCGGCTCGTCGTAATGGACCCGATTGGCATCCCGGATGGCCCACGCGCATTTTTCGTTGATTTGCGTCCTGGCACGCTCCGGGTTATCGATGGGGACGTAGGAGACCTTTGCCTCGATGCTCCAACCGTGAGTTTCGTTGGCAATATACAGATCGTTGCGCCCGATGGAGGAGTACGACTCTGTCCCCTCGTTTGCAATTTTGCGAACCTGATATTCCTCGATGGCTGTCCAGTCAGCCTTCCAGGCAGCACCCGCAAGAATGCTGACGTTAGCCTGTTCGTTGTACCAGTAAGGCAAATCATCGGCGTCCCATACATCGATGTAGCGCTGGACGCAATTAATCCAGCTGAGGAGAACTGGCCTTAGACCTTCTAGCGGTGCGGAGGGAATCCCGACATGTTGGTCTGTTGCCGAGAGGTGATTTTCTGACGAAAATTGTTCGTTTTCTTGGGTAGGGCTGACAGTGGATCGTGGCGCATCGGTCATGTCCTGTTCCTTAGGATTAGGGGCTAGCCACCCGGTGGACGCTTGCCCGGGATGCGATGGTATTGAAGTGCCACTAATCTGTCGATGGTAATAATGCAGGCAGCAGAAAGCCGCTCGGGTGCCCCCGAGACGGCTCGGTTAATGTACTCAGTTCTTGTCCAGATCGATATTCTTCGTCTCACGCAAACAGATCATCCCCACCACCAGGCTCACCCCCGTAATCAGCACCGGGTACCACAACCCATAGAAGATATCGCCGGTGTACACAACCAAGGCAAACGACACGGTCGGCAGGAACCCGCCGAACCAGCCATTGCCGATGTGATACGGCAGCGACATCGAGGTGTAGCGGATGCGGGTCGGGAACAGTTCGACCATCAGTGCCGCGAGCGGGCCGTAGCACATGGCCGAAATGATGATCAGCGCGACGATGAGGGCGACGATCATCGGTTTGTTGATCTGCTGCATGTCAGCTTGTTGTGGATAGCCGGCCAAGGTGATCGCGCCGCGCAGTGTCGCCTCATCGAAACCGTCCAGTTTCACGTCGCCGACACTCACTTGCACGCCGCTACCCGCAGGCGCAGCGACGCTGGAGTAGGGCAGGCCTTGCTTGACCAGGAAGGTTTTGACCTTGTCGCACGGACTGTCGAATTTGGCTTTGCCCACCGGGTCGAACTGGAAGGTGCAGGTGGCCGGGTCCGCCAGCACGGTGATGGGTGCCTGGCGGCTGGCCAGGTCGATCGCCGGGTTGGCGTAGTGGGCCAGGGATTTGAAGATCGGAAAGTACAGCACGGTTGCCAGCAGCAGGCCGAGCATCAGCACCGGTTTACGCCCGACCTTGTCCGACAGCCAGCCGAAAAAGATGAAGAACGGCGCACCGATCACCACGCTGACGATCAGCAGACTATTGGCCACCGCCGGGTCCATTTTCAGGAATTGGGTGAGGAAGAACAGCACGTAGAATTGCGCCGCGTAAAAGGTCACCGCTTGCCCGGCGTTGATACTGAACAGGGCGATCAGCACGACCTTGAGGTTTTCCCATTTGCCGAAGGATTCACGGATCGGCGCCTTCGAGGTTTTGCCTTCTTCCTTCATTTTCAGGTAGGCCGGCGACTCGTGCAGGCTCAGGCGAATCCAGGTGGAAATGCCCAGCAGCACAATCGACAGCAGGAACGGAATGCGCCAGCCCCAGACTTCAAACTGATCGCCGGTGAAGTAGCGGCAACCGAGCACCACCAGCAGCGACAGCAATAGGCCGAGGGTGGCGGTAGATTGAATCCAGCTGGTGTGGAAACCGCGTTTGCCGATCGGCGCGTGCTCGGCCACGTAGGTCGCAGCGCCACCGTATTCGCCGCCGAGGGCCAGGCCCTGGAGCATGCGCAGCACCACCAGAATGATGGGCGCGGCGATGCCGATGCTGGCGTAAGTCGGTAGCAGGCCGACGCAGAACGTCGCCACGCCCATCAGAATGATCGTCGCGAGAAACGTGTATTTGCGCCCGATCATGTCGCCCAGCCGGCCGAACACCAGCGCGCCGAATGGCCGCACGATAAAACCTGCGGCGAAGGCCATCAGCGCAAAGATGAACGCCGTGGTGTCGTTGACCCCGGCGAAGAACTGCTTGCTGATCACCGCCGCGAGGGCGCCGTAGAGGAAGAAGTCATACCACTCGAACACCGTCCCGAGTGATGAAGCGAAGATGACTTTCTGCGTCGCGTTGCTGGTCTCGGCGCTGCCTGCAGCGTCCAGCGGCTGAGCGTGTTCTGACATGTCGGTATCCCTCACAGTGATTGTTTTTGTTGTTCCACTGGTGTTGCGTGTCCGGGTGATGCGATGCCTTGAACGGGATGCAAATCTTTGTAGGAGCGAGCTTGCTCGCGAAGGCGTCCTGTCAGTCAATGTCTATGTTGAATGATCTACCGTTTTCGCGAGCAAGCTCGCTCCCACAGGTACAGTGTTTACAGCATTAGGTTTGAAGATCAGTTGTGCCGCCTTCTCGGCAATCATCAGCGTAGGCGAACACGTGTTGCCCGAGGTGATGGTGGGCATGATCGACGCATCGGCAATGCGCAAACCGGGCACACCATGAACGCGCAGTTGCGCGTCGACCACCGCGTCACCGTCATTGCCCATGCGACAAGTGCCGACCGGATGAAAAATCGTCGTGCCGATTTTTGCCGCCGCTTCCTGCAATTGTGCGTCGCTTTGCAGGCTGTCACCCGGCAGATACTCGACCGGTTTGAACGGTTGCAGGGCTGGGGCGCTGACGATGCGGCGAGTCAGGCGAATCGCATCGGCCGCTACGCGCAAGTCTTCGGGGTGGCTGAGGTAGTTGGGTTGAATCAGCGGCGCGTCTTGAGGACTTGCCGAACGGATTTCAATGCGCCCGCGACTCTTCGGCCGCAGGTCGCACACTGACGCGGTGAACGCCGGAAAGCTGTGCAGCGGCTCGCCAAAGCGCTCCAGTGACAGCGGCTGCACGTGATATTGCAGGTTCGCCGATGACTGCTCCGGCCCGGAGCGGGCAAACGCGCCCAACTGACTTGGCGCCATCGACAGCGGCCCGCTGCGGTCGTACAGATAACGCAGGCCCATGCCCATTTTGCCCCACACGCTGCCGGAAATCTGGTTCAACGTACGCGCGTTTTCCAGCTGGTAGATCAGGCGCAGTTGCAAGTGATCCTGCAGGTTGCTGCCCACCCCCGGTAACTCATGGATTACGCCGATGCCGAGGCGATCGAGCAGCGGCCGGGGGCCAATCCCCGAGCGTTGCAAAATGCTCGGCGAGCCGACGGAACCGGCGCACAGGACAATCTCCTTGCGCGCCTTGAACTGCTTGATCTGGCCTTCGTGACGAGCGCTGACTTTCGAAGCACGGCCGTTCTCCAACAGGACACGATCAACCTCAACCCCCGTCAGCACGGTCAGGTTCGACCGGCTACGCACGGGTTTCAAAAATGCCTTCGCCGCATTCCAGCGCACCCCAGCCTTCTGATTGACCTGAAAGTAGCCGCAGCCTTCGTTGTCGCCCTGATTGAAGTCATCGATGCTGGCAATACCGCTTTGTTCGGCAGCGCTGCGAAACGCATCGAGAATCGGCCACGACAGGCGCTGTTGTTCCACGCGCCACTCGCCGTTGGCGCCGTGAAACTCAGCGGCGCCGGCAAAGTGATTTTCGCTCTGTTTGAACAGCGGCAGCACGTCCTTCCAGGCCCAGCCCGGATTGCCCGCAGCGGCCCAACCGTCGTAGTCGCTGGCCTGGCCGCGCATGTAGATCATGCCGTTGATCGATGAGCAGCCGCCGAGCACCTTGCCGCGTGGATAGCTCAAGGCGCGACCATTGAGGCCCTGTTGTTCTTCGGTTTTGAAGCACCAGTCGGTGCGTGGATTACCGATGCAGAACAGGTAACCCACCGGGATGTGGATCCACGCATAGTTGTCGCGCCCGCCGGCTTCGAGCAGCAACACGCGATGCCGTGCATCTGCGGACAGCCGATTGGCCAGCAAACAGCCGGCGGGGCCGGCGCCGACTACGATGTAGTCGTAATCATCGAGGGACGTCTGCATGCCCTGACCTCGTTTTTGTTTTTATTGTCGGACACTCTAGTTGTTAGCTTTCGTCAAAAGAATGTTAGTTTTTGCGCAGCCGCTGTGCGTTTTCAAACAGCGCTCCCAGACGATAGCCGAAAAGGACACGCCATGTTCGACTGGAACGACCTGAGGTTTTTTCTCGAACTGCAACGCAGCGGTCGCTTGCTGACGGCAGCGCGTCGCCTCAACACCACGCACGCCACCGTCGCCCGGCATATCGAGGCCATCGAAAAAAGCCTTGGCACCGCACTGTTCGTCCAGCATGCGCAAGGCTATGAAATGACCCCGGCGGGGGAGGCGCTGCTCAAACATGCCGAAGCGATGGAAAACGTCGCGTTGCTGGCGCAGGAAGAGATCACCCAGTCGACGGCGCCACTGGGCAAGATTCGCGTCGGCGTGACTGAAGGGCTGGGCATCAAGTTCCTTGCCAGCCGCATGATCGGCCTGTTCGAGCGTTACCCTGGGCTGGAGGTGGAACTGGTCGCCGTGCCGCGGTTTGTCAGCATCCTTAACCGCGAAGCGGAGATCAGCATCCACCTCGAACGACCATCCGCTGACATGCTGGTCACGCGCAAACTCACCGACTATCGCCTGGCGCTGTACGCCAGTCGGGCCTATCTCGATCAGGCGCCGCCGCTGCAAAGCCGCGAAGATCTCGCGCGGCATGCATGGATCGGTTATGTGGATGATCTGCTGTTCAGTCAGGAGCTGATGTTCCTCAACAGTTTCTGCCGCAGCCCGCGCGTGGTGTTTCACAGCACCAGCGTCATCGCCCAGCAGGAAGCGGCGCGCTCGGGATTGGGGATCGCAGTATTGCCGTGCTACATGGCCGCGTCCGACCCGGATCTGGTGCCTTTGCTGCCGGATGAGAGCATCGAGCGCAGTTACTGGATCAGCACGCGGCGCGAACTGCACAAGTCGGTGCGGCTGCGGGTGGTCTGGGATTATGTGGTGGGACTGTGCGAAGCGGAGCAGGGCCTGTTACGCGGTTGACCGGATACACCCAAATCCCCCCTGTAGGAGTGAGCCTGCTCGCGATAGCGTTGTATCTGTCACGTAAATATTGACTGATACACCGCTATCGCGAGCAGGCTCACTCCTACAGGGGATCGCATTTCAGGTTGATTAATATATGGATATCCGTATATTCGCTTTCCCGCATATTGCGAGCCGATCCCCATGATCACCCCCACCGAAGTCTTCAAAAGCCTCGCCGACGAAACCCGCGTCCGCGCGATTCTGCTGATCGCCGAGCAAGGCGAACTGTGCGTCTGCGAGCTGATGTGTGCACTCGACGACAGCCAGCCGAAAATCAGCCGCCACCTCGCGCTGTTGCGCAGCAACGGTTTGCTGCTCGACCGCCGTCAGGGCCAGTGGGTCTATTACCGGCTCAACCCGCAGCTGCCGGCGTGGATCGGCGAGATCCTGCGGGTGACATCAAAGGCCAACGGTGATTGGCTCAAGGACAATGCCGCGCGCCTGCAACACATGGATGGCCGTCCCGTGCGCGAACGCGCCTGTTGCTGAATCTTTAACTTTTACGGAGCGCATCGATGCGAGTTCTGTTCATGTGCACGGCCAACAGCTGCCGCAGCATTCTTTCCGAAGCCATGTTCAATCACCTGGCGCCCGCCGGGTTCACCGCGGTGAGTGCCGGCAGTTTTCCTAAAGGCCAAGTCCTGCCGCGCAGTTTGTTGACGCTGCAAAAGAACGGCATCGCCATCGACGGTCTGCACAGCAAAGGCAACGACGCCTTCGAAAACAATCCGCCGGATATCGTCATCACCGTCTGCGATAAAGCGGCTGGCGAGACTTGCCCGGTGTACTTCGGCCCGGCCCTGAAAGCGCACTGGGGCCTCGAAGATCCGTCTGATGTCATCGGTGACGAAGCCGCAATCGAGGCGGCATTCCACGCCACCCTGATGCGCATCGGCCAACGCTGCCAGGCCTTCCTCGATCTGCCTTTTCACTCGCTCAGCCGCGAACAACTGAAGGTCGAACTCGACCGCATCGGCACGCTTTAAGGAGGCCCCATGTCAGACGCTTTGCCCAACCTCGACGCAACCCTGTTTGACGCGACCAAGCCATCGGCACCGGGCGAACACAAACCGCGCATCCTGCTGCTGTACGGCTCGACTCGCGAACGCTCGTTCAGCCGTTTGCTGGTCGAGGAGAGCGCCCGCCTGCTTGAGCACTTCGGCGCCGAAACCCGTATCTTCAACCCGTCCGGTCTGCCCCTGCCCGATGACGCTCCCGTCGACCACCCGAAAGTCCAGGAACTGCGCAATCTGGTGCTGTGGTCGGAGGGGCAGGTGTGGTGCTCGCCAGAACGCCACGGCGCCATGTCGGCGGTGTTCAAGGCGCAGATCGATTGGGTCCCGCTGGAACTCGGCGCCGTGCGCCCGACCCAGGGCAAAACCCTCGCGGTGATGCAAGTCTGCGGCGGCTCGCAGTCGTTCAACGTGGTCAACCAGCTGCGCGTGCTGGGCCGCTGGATGCGCATGTTCACCATCCCCAACCAGTCCTCGGTGCCCAAGGCCTACATGGAGTTCGACGAAGCGGGGCGGATGAAGCCGTCGCCGTTCTATGACCGTGTGGTGGATGTGATGGAGGAACTGGTGAAGTTCACCGTGTTGCTGCGAGGGCAACAGGCGCATCTGGTAGATCGCTATTCCGAGCGCAAGGAAAGTGCCGAGCAGTTGATGGCGCGGGTCAATCAGCGGTCGATTTGACTGCCAGACCTGTGGGAGCGAGCCTGCTCACGAAGACGCCAGTCCTGACACCAGCAATCTTAAGCCAGCCCGCGATCCCCTGTGGGAGCGGGCTTGCTCGCGAATGCGTCAGCCCATTCACTGCCAGATAAACAGAAAACACCCATCATGTTTAAACAGCGCGCCAGTAATCAGCAACGGGCTACAGCGCCTTGCGCCGTTGCCTACGACTAAGCCAGAATCCGCCGGCTTGTGCGTCTGGCACGCCCTCCGTAACTTGGTTCCCGTCACTGCCATCAGTGATGGGGTCTGCAAGCCCGCCGGAAAATCAGACGCATAGCCCTGCCATAGGACGCTCGTTCGTGTCCGCTTAATGGCGGCTCTGTGCGGGAGACCTTCGGGTCTGCCGGGTTCCTGATTTCCCGGTCTTGCAGACCCGCACATAGCTGCCACCCATTATCTGCAAGTGATGGGGGTCGCTTCATATGAAGAATCAGGAGCTCACCATGTTCAAAGTCACACCCAACCCGCCACAAACAGATCCGGCATCCCCCTACGAATCCCTCGATTCAAAAAAACTTCACGAAGCCGCCGAGCGCGCCCTCGACCATCACCTCGGCCCCGCCGACATCCTCGCCAGCACCAGCGCCCCGGAACCGATGTTCCTCGCCAACCCGCAATACGACACCGAATCACTGCTCGCCAACGCCAGTGAATCACTCGGCTCGGCCACCACCATGCTCTACGACTTCGCCGCGCTGCTCGACAACCCGCGCCGCAAAACCCTGCTGGGCATCGCCCAGGTCGTGATGCTTGGCGAAATCGCCGTGAATCAGGCACTGGATAACGTCGAAATCGCCAAATAACCGCCAACGCGACGAGGGCGAACCCTCGTCGTAACCCACGCCGCTGCCACGGCTGGCACACAGCCACGGCTTGCACCGCCCGGCCCCGGCTGTCACCCTTCGCGCCGTTCAAGGATCAGAACAAGGAATCAAGGATTGAGTGGTTACGTTCCAAACCCGCCGAAAAACTACCGCTACGAAGAAGCCAAACCCGTCGATATTCATGCCCAGCGTTGGGCGGAGTATGAGAAACATGGGAAAGAGCCCGCGCGCGCGCCTGAGAAAATTGGCATCGCGCTGAGGATTGGGGTGTTCTTTGATGGGACGGGCAATAATGCGAATAACTCGGCTGCGGGGTTGTTGTGTGGTGCGCAGCATCCGATTGCACCGCAGGATATTCCTGCGAGTTGCCAGCCTTATATGAGTGACCCGGACAGTAGCTATGGAGCGGGCCCGACGAATATTAGAAAACTGAGTGAGCTCTATGATGCCCCGGAGAGGGCCGAAGGTGAGGGCCTCCGAAAGCAAGCTGCCCGTATGATTTATGTGGATGGTATTGGCACTCGCGCGGGGGAGAAAGATAGTCCCTTCGGAGGTGGCACGGGACGAGGTGATACCGGAGTTGCAAGTCGGGTCCAGTCTTCGTTTGAATCGATTGGATTACGTATTAAAGAGCTCTTGGAGGATAACCCGGGTAGCGAAGTGACTTCGCTGACCTTTGACAGCTTTGGATTCAGCCGGGGTGCAGCCGCCGCTCGCCACTTTGCCAATCAGGTAGTGCGTGGCAAACAAGGCCCCTTGGGTGAAGTGCTACGGAGTCATTCTGAAGCGTTCAGCAGGACTTTCAACGATCAATACGATGGCGACATCAGAATGGGGTTTATCGGGTTATTCGATACAGTTCCGTCAATCGCTGGTTGGTCCAATCTCGGCAATGTGAAAAGTCCAATTGCAACGGGCATCAAACTCTATCTGGTTCGTCGTTTTTTTACCGACGTCGTCCATTTGGTTGCTCGCGATGAGTGCCGAGGCAATTTTGCCCTAAACCGCGTGAAGCCAGCTCATCTAGAGATTACTCTGCCGGGCGTTCACTCCGATATAGGCGGTAGTTACCTCGACGAAGCTCAGGAATGTGTGCTTGTCAGTCCTATGCAAGCATTGGAAGTCTCACTGCATACTGATGTTCTCTCCACGTCTATTTACCGCGATGCGGTGTTAGTAAGAAATCGATGGCTAGCAAACGGCTGGCCTGCTGAGATGCTGGAAATCGTAACGCCTCCTGCACTGGTGATGCCGAGAAGCCCGCAAGACCGGATGAGCCCACGTGTCAAACATGTGTATGCCGCTGTACAGCTCAAACGCCCGGTTAGTGGCATGCTGTCCCGAATCTATCTGCGCGTGATGCATAAAATGGCAAAAGATAAAGGCGTTCGTTTTAATGACATTTCAGACACGCCTGATCTGGCACTTCCGGCAGAGCTTCAGGCTTTGTGTGATCGATTTGTTGCCGGTGACTACAGCACCACGCCAGAAGAGGAGCACATGCTCAAACTCAAATACATTCATGTTTCTGCAAACTGGAACCATCCGCTAGGCAGGAGAGATGGAGGCGGTGTGAAAGCGGTGTACATCAATGCGCCCACACCTGACGGCATACGCGTGCAACATCCACACGTACCCGATTGGACACTTTTCTGATGAGACTACTTCCAAGTCTGCTCTGTGCGATCTTCATGACTGGCTGTCACGCCGATCCACTTTCCACAAGAAATGATCCTAGATCTCCATGGTGGGAGCTGGCGTTCACCGAACCTGATTACATGAAGGTTTGGGTAGAAGATACCGCCGTAGAAGACGTCAAGGGCGACACGTTCTTACGCACCGGCGGTGGATCCGCTTCAGGGGGCCAACCCGAAGACGGCACAGACTCCGCCCGCGGTTGGCACGGTGTTGGAAGCACCGGAAAGGCAGTTGTTGGCGCGGATCTTCCCAAACGGATCTATGTCCGGTGGCAGTCCATTGTTGAACCGCAGACGTATAAGGTCTGGGTGGATATTCCCGAAGAAGCCAGGCAACTCATGCTTGAGTCTGTAAACCAGCGCTGCGTGAAAACACCCGAACAAAAGGGGCGTTATAACGCGTCTATTTACTTGGGTTTGGCGCCAGGTGGTGTCGTCCAAGTCTGGGTCAGAGACTCGTGCCACCATCCCGTCAAAGTCGCGAGAGCACAGGCAGAGATCGAACCGCTAGGGCCTAGCCAAGGTAAGAATCAAGGGCGCTACGCGTATCCCGTAAGCGAAAAGTCCAAGCGCTATATCGAGAAATTCGGTATCCCCTACGGAAGTTGGTAGCCCTCTGCAGCAGGGAAATGATTCTGACATCGTCGTGCTCATCAATCACAACCACCTTGACGGACAAGCCTTTCAACTCACGGGCACAGCAAACACCGCACTGGCGCGCGCAACTGTTCGCTCGCCGACATGCAAACTGACGGCGGCAAACGCCAGTTGACGTCCTTTCCTGGAGAACTCAAGACGCACCACCAGCCACTCATCGATTTGTACTGCGCCAAGATAATCGAGCGTCATGCTCGCCGTGATCAATGGCTGCGGAGGGTCGCTGGAAAAGGCCATGGCGTAGCCCATGCCGACATCCGCTAATGTCGCCAGTACACCGCCATGCAAGGTGCCCCGGCCATTGGCATGTCGTGAGTCGGTGAGCAATCCCAGCTCCAATTGCAATCCATGGCCCTTCGCGTAAATCGGGCCAAGCAAATCAAGCAACGGACTGGAGCGGGTAAACGGAGCGAAACCCTCAGGAATTGCCGTAGTGTTCATGATCGTCCCCTATGCTGGCGATTAGCTGATTTCATTGACTGGAATACGTCGATTCAACATGGGTTTATGGGTAGTCGTGCACTGACGCAAGCGCTATACGTATGGGGAATTGGTAGCGATAAGTCATGTGCCCTGAATGGGCGGCGCGCACGCAAGGAGCTACGTGATGGACGTTCAGATTCGAAACGCAACGAATGCGGATGCGCCGGCTATCAGTAGAACGATCGTTGACGCGCTGCGTGAATCAAATGCCCAGGACTATTCATCCGACATCATCGATCAACTGGTTCAAGATTTTTCACCAGCAGCGGTCCTCCATCGGATGACCGGGCGTCACGTGCTGGTGGCTGTTATCGACAGTCGTATCGTTGCCACGGCCAGTCTCGATGACAACGTTGTTCGAAGCGTGTTTGTCGACCCGCTCTATCAAGGAAGGGGGATTGGAAGGCGTTTGATGCAGAGGATTCAATCAATCGCCTTGGGCTGGGGGCTAGAACACGTCTGCGTTCCCTCTTCAATCACGGCAGAAGGCTTCTATGCTTCGCTTGGCTTTAAAAAGATCCGCGACGAATTCCATCAATCGGAACGTACGATCGTCATGGCGAAGACTTTGAAACGGTGTGGCGACGCTTGAATGATGATTGCTATAAGCGCCTACCCGTGACGTCGGCTCGTGGCCATCACCGCTTACATCCGGTGATGTTCCAGCAAGAAATCCACGAACAACCGCACCCGCGCTGGCATTGCCAAGCCACCCACGAACACCGCGTGAATCGGCTCCTGGTCGCCGGGGTTGCAGTCTTCGAGCAGCGGTATCAAGTCGCCGCGCTGCAAATCCTCTCTCACGCTGAACTCGCCAATGCGCGCAATGCCGGCACCGGCTCTGGCAAATTGGGCCAGTGCTTCACCACTGGAGCATTCGATGTTGCCATTGACCTTCAGCGAGAATTCTTTTCCGTCGCGGACAAACGGCCAGTCGGGTTCGGCGCGCCGGAAATTGAAGCGCAGGCAGTTGTGCTGGAGCAGGTCCTCCGGTTCGTTTGGGGTGCCGTGCCGCCGCAGATAGTCGGGCGACGCCACCACGATTTGACCGGTATGGCCGATCCGGCGTGCGGTTAGGGGGCTGTCGGGCAGGTGACCAAAGCGCACCGCCACGTCCGCCTGACCAGCGAGGATGTCGACCACTTCGTCACCGAGGCTGAGGTCAACGACGATGTTCGGGTAGCGCGCGCTGAAGTCGGCGACCAGCGGAACGATCGCCAGCCGCCCATGGCCAAGTGCGGCGCTGACCCGCAACCGGCCCTTGGGCACGCCCTGATCGGCGATGGCTTCTTCGACCTCGTCCATGTCGGCCAGAATGCGCCGCGCGCCGCGCAGGAACGCCTCGCCCTCGGCGGTGAAAGTGATCGCTCGGGTGGTGCGTAACAACAAGCGCGTGCCGAGACGCTGTTCGGCGCGGGCAATGATCCGGCTGACCGCCGAGGGTGTCAGCCCCAATGCACGCGCAGCAGCCGACAGGCTGCCTTCCCTGGCCACGGTGACGAATACGCTCATTTCACCTGACCTGCCGTTGAAGTCCATTTGTGCCCCTTGCGCAAAGGTGATTGCCAAAATCGCTATCTACCGCCTGAAAACGATGGATCGTAGCATTGGCGGCATAGATGAGGAGATTTCCATGCGTATCAATCCACCCCTTGTTGCACTCGCCATCGGTGCCTTTGGCATCGGCGTGACCGAGTTTGCGCCCATGGGCATGTTGCCCGGCATCGCTGCCGATCTCGGCGTTTCCATTCCTGCTGCGGGTCTGTTGGTCAGTGCTTACGCCTTGGGCGTACTGCTCGGCGCGCCGCTGATGACGCTGACCACCGGCAGGATTCCCCGGCGCTACCTGCTGATCGGACTCATGGCGATTTTCACCCTGGGCAATCTGATGTCAGCCCTGGCGACCGATTACTACAGCCTCATGATCGCCAGGGTGGTGACTTCACTGAACCACGGTGCGTTCTTTGGCGTTGGCTCCATTGTCGCCGCCAGTGTGGTCGCGCCAGAGAAACGTGCCGGCGCCGTCGCGGCGATGTTCATGGGCCTGACCCTGGCGACCATTGGCGGTGTACCGCTGGCCGCCTGGTTTGGCGAGCTGTTCGGTTGGCGCACGGCATTTTGGGGGATTACCGGCCTCGGCGTGTTGACCATGGCTGCCTTGTGGTTCGCCCTGCCCAACTTGAAGGCACCACAAAGTGTGGGTGCGCTGGCGGAAATTCGCGTACTGGGCCGAGGGCCGGTGCTGGCAGCGCTGGCCCTGACCGTCGTCGGATCAAGTGCCATGTTTACCGTCTTCACTTACATCGCACCGATTCTCAGCAGCGAGACCCACGCTTCCACCGCTTACGTCACCGCCATGCTGGTGCTGTTCGGTGTGGGGTTGACGCTGGGCAACATGTGGGGCGGCAAGGCTGCCGACCGCTCGATCGATCGCACCCTGATCGTCTCGCTGAGTGCGCTGATTCTGGTCTTGCTGGCGTTTACGCTCCTGATGCGCTGGCCGCTGCCAGCCGCTGTTGCCATCCTGATCTGGGGTATCGCCAGCTTCGCCCTGGTGCCGCCGCTGCAGATGCGAGTGATGGACGCTGCCAAGGACGCGCCCAATCTCGCCTCTGCGGTGAATATCGGTGCCTTCAACTTTGGCAACGCGATCGGTGCGGCGCTGGGCGGAGCGGTGATCAACGCCGGGTTGGGTTATCCGTCAATTTCCCTGGCCGGCGCGGCGATGGCCGCTCTGGGCCTGCTGATGGTATTGGCTTTTGCCTGGCGCTCCAGAACACGCACTGCGGCAGTGGCGTGACGACGAGGGGAGTGGGGGCAACCTTCACTCCTCCTGATAGGCCTCAGGTCAGAACGCTGAATGCGGCGTTAGCCAATACCTCCCCATTCACCATCACCTGCACAGCATGTCGCCCGGCAAAATGCTTGCGCGTCGTAAAGTCCTTGATCTGCTGACTGCGCTTCACGCGTTCCTCGCCATACCCCAGCAACGCCAACGTCTTCAACTTGAACACCTTCCTCGAAACACTGCCATTCGACTTTACATAGTCAATCGCATAATCAATCACCAACTTCTGCTCATGTGCCACCGTCGACTTGACCGTGAACGATAAAGTAATTGTCTCGCCCAGCCGAACTGCAGTCGGCGTGACCGTCAAATCCAGCAACTGAACTTCGGCCTTCGCCCCCGCGCCAATGATCGTCAGCGCCCGCAGGTCGCCCTGCTTGATCAAACTGCGCAACGCATGCCTGGCGATCCAGGCCGTGTGCCTGTTCTCCAGCGACCACCCTTCAACCGCATTCAGCACCCACTCCGGGTGTACCTTGGTTATGTCATTCAAATGATTCGCCACGGACTTGCGCACATACAAACTCTCATCCGCTTTCAGTCGATCCAGTATCCCGGCGGCCAATTGCGGATTCGCCTGCACCGTCTCCAGTCGAAACGACCATGGCAGGCGAGGGCGGCTGCCTTCGCTGGCGAGGCGGCGGACGTGGTGGTTTTCGTCTCGGGTCCAGTCGTGCATCAATTCCAGCGAGCGTTCAAGGTCCGTGCGCAGAAAGTGGCGGATGGCGAATTCAGAGGAGCCGAAGGTGGTGAAGTACTTCAGGGCTTGCATGGACGTTTCGAACGCATGCCCGCCGTAGCTGGCGACGTAGTGCGGCAGGCACATGCTGACGAATCCGCTGTTCAGCCGTGGCGCGAGTGCGCGTAATACATCGAGGGAATCTTCGTAATTCAGCGGCAGCACGGCGTGCAGGCTTTCGGCGACGCGGGCCATGCGTTGCATTACCGATAGCTCGGCCAGGCCGTGACTGGCATGCTTGAGGAACGCCTCGGTTTTAAACGCCGGGTAGACGGCGGCCGTCTCGGTAGCGATGTGCTGCAGACGTTCGGCGTTGAAAATCTCTTTTAACGCCGGGGCGGCGGTGTCGGTGGTGCTCATGCTCAGTTCATCGGCGTGCTGATGAACGCGCCGGTGCCTTCAGCGTAAGCGGTGTAATGGGCGATACGCGGATAGCGCGTGGCATCGATCTGATCTGGCACGACCAGTGCGGTGAAGCTCCACGCGACCGCCAGGCTGATGCCGTCCTGGGCGAGCGAGCCATCCTCGGGCAAGGCACTGTGCTCAAGTTCTTTTTCCAGTGCAGTAAATGCGGCGGCGAGTTGGCCTTCAACGCGCTCAACCCAAGGTTGATATTGAATGTCGGCCGGACGCAGGTTGCGTTCGTAGTAGAGCTGCACGGATTTTTCGCACGCGGCGAGGCTCAGGCCGATCAGGCGCAAGGCTTGCGCGCGCCGGGTCAATTCAGTCGGCAACAGGCTCCTGCCGCAAGCACTTTCGAGGTAGTCGAGGATGAGGGTGGAATCCATCAACACGAGGCCGTCGTCGAGGACCAACGTTGGCGCTTTGACCACCGGGTTGATCTGCTGGAATTGCTCAAAATGCCGGAACACCGAGACCGACTCGTGTTCCAGGTCGATGCCCAGGCATTTGGCTGAGATGGCCACGCGGCGCACGTAAGGGGAGTCGAGCATGCCGATCAGTTTCATGACGCGTTCCTTCAAGTCGAATCGGTGGGACACATAACCTAGCCGAGCCGGCGGCAATTGTCAGTCATCGAATCCAGCCTGTTCGTGAATCTCATCGACATTCAGTCCCAACCGATACGCCACCGCGACAAACAATGCCTGACACAGGCACAGCGTCGCGCTCAGTGAACGAAAGGCGAGGGCGCTGCCTTCGTTGACCAGCAGCACGCTGTCGGCCAGTTTTGCCAGCGGCGAGAGCGCGCTGTCGGTGAGTATCAGCGTGTTGGCCTGTTGCTGACGGGCGAAGCGCAGGCAGTGCCGGGTTTCCTTGGCGTAAGGTACGAAACTGATGGCGATGACCAGGTCATTGGCGCGTACGCTGCGCATTTGCTCCCGATAGCTGCCGCCGAGGCCCGAAACCAGGTGGATGCGTTTCTCGGTGTGTTGCAGGTTGTAAACGAGGTAGTCGGCCACGGCGAAGGAGCGACGCACGCCAATCACATAAATGTTCTCGGCGTGGGTGATGAGGTTGACGGCTTTTTCGAAGGCGCTGTCGTCGAGTTCGCGGCCCAGGCGCTCGATGCCTGAGCGAGTGGCATCAATGCACTCGCGGGCGAGGTCGCCGTCGCTGGCCTTTTGTGTCTGGTTGGCGATCATGCTGCGAATGCGCTGCTGGTAGTTTTGCACCGGCGAGGCTTTGTTGGTGTAGGCACTGCGAAACAGCGACTGCATTTCGCTGAAGCCGCTGAAACCGAAGCGTTGCGAGAATCGCACGATGGCGGACGGATGGACTTCGCACTCGCGCGCGATGTCGCTGATGCGGTCAACCATGATCCGGTCGCTCTGCTGGCTCATATAGCTGGCGACGCGTTTGAGTTGACGCGGGAGGGCTTCATATTCGTCGCTGATCAGTTGCAGCAAGCGCTCGGCATTGATCGGGGGGCTGGCGAGCGAAACCTCGTCGGTGGCCGACAGATCGGGGCGGGGCATAAGGCATCCTTCAGGCTGATTGATCGCACGTTGGGCCTGATAGTAGTGGGGCTGTGCGGGGTCTGCTGTGCTGAAACGATGCACCGACCGCGGAAAATTTCGCGCTCAGGCGCGGCGCAGTTAGCCGTTTGTCTTCTATATAACGCCGCTGGACTGAATTTCTTGCTATAAACGCACTCCGATGACCGCTGCGACGCTCGTGTCAGAGCAGTTTCCGGGCTGTGTCGGACAAATTCCCGTATTTAGAGTTGCTGAGGCCTCAATCGGGCCTTAGACTGCCGCCCCTTCGTAAATTGAGTGCCGGGTGGCGTTTGCAATAAACGATGCCTTTTCGTCGACCGGACACGGATCGCCGAAACGCTCCCTAATTCGCCTTAATGCACGTTTTTTTATAGAGATATCAATGACAAAGGACAAGTTGCTGGCTATGCCGGCAGATGACTACATGAATGCAGAGCAACACGCTTTCTTCACTGAGCTGTTGCAGAACATGAAAGTCGAAACCCACGAGCGCATTGAGCAAAATCGTATCGCCATCGAAAGCCTGGACACCCCGGCTGACCCGGCGGACGCGGCTTCGGTTGAAGAAGAGCGCACCTGGCTGGTCAACGCGATCGATCGCGACCAGCGCATGCTGCCGCAACTGGAACAAGCCCTTGAGCGCATCAAGGACGACAGCTTTGGCTGGTGTGACGACAGCGGCGAGGCCATCGGCCTGAAGCGCCTGCTGATCAGCCCGACCACCAAATACTGCATCGAAGCTCAAGAGCGTCACGAGCAGATCGACAAGCACCAGCGTCAGGCCTGATTCTGTGCGGTAGTTCCTGAATAGGGACTACCCCGAAAAGATCGCAGCCGTCGGCAGCCCCACATGGGTTGCCGGCGGCTGCGATCTTTGCTTTTGCTCGTCTGCAGCAATCCTGCGCCGTTCCATTGACCTGCCACAGCCCCACGACTAACGGACCATGGATAATGGCGTTGTAGTGGCGTTTAATGCAGTCACAACAATGAGAACAAGCGTGGGGTGATGAAGATGACGAGAGACGGATCTCTGGTTGCGGCTCTGCCTGCACCAGTGCTTTTGCCGAAAAACCGCTGGATCGCTCCGACCTTGCAAAGCATCGCCCTGATGCTGTTGCTGGCCGCCACGACGCTGGCTGATTGGTCGTTGTACGTCGGCATGCCGTTGGCGATGCTGATTGTCTGGCTGCCGCGCTTGCGTTCCCGCGCCACCCCCGAGGCCGCGCCTGTCGATACCGGCAGTGCCATCGCCGAGCTGACCCGAGACCTTTCCTGCACCACCAGCCATAACGCGCTGTCGGCGGCCGGTGTCGCATTTTCGGTCAAGGCGCTGGCGAGCAAGCTGCAATCGCAACTTGATGCGGCGGCACGGATCGTCAGTAACGCCGAGGTGATGATTGCCACCGAGCACGCGACGTCGCAGCTCAGCCGCGAAGCCCTGGAGGCGGCCAGCGAGGCGCATCAGAGCAGCGCGGCGGGGCGCAACGAACTGATTGATTCGATTTCGCGCATGCATCAGCTCAGCCAGCGTGCCAATGCCAGCCGCGAACTGATCGAGGCGTTGAGCGTGCGCAGTGACGATATCCAGCGAGTGACCCTGGTGATTCAATCGATCGCCAGCCAGACCAATCTGCTGGCCTTGAACGCGGCGATAGAAGCGGCGCGGGCCGGCGAGCATGGTCGTGGTTTTGCGGTGGTGGCGGATGAAGTGCGCGGGTTGGCGGCGCGCACGGCGTCGGCGACGGGTGAGGTGGGTGAAATGGTCGCTGACATCCAGCAGCGCACTGCGCAGGTGGTCGAGCAGATTCGCCAGTTGTCGAGCGATTTGCACACCGGCGTCGAACAGGTCGAGCGCACCGGCCAGCACTTGGAGAATATCGCTCGCCTGGCGGCCGGGGTGGAAGGGCAAGTCGGCGAGATCGCCCGTGGCGCACAAACCAATCGCGAGCAGCTCGACAGTTTATTCAAGGCCGTCGAGCAGATGCGCAGTGATCTGGCGATCAGCGATCAACAGACCCGACGCCTGGCCGAGGCGGCGGTGCAAATGGAAGGCCAGGCCGAAACCATCAGCGAGCGCCTCGCCGAAGTGGGGCTGGACGACTATCACCAGCGCGTCTACGACCTGGCCCGCGAAGGTGCGAGTCAGATTGCGGCGCGGTTCGAAGCGGATGTCGAGCAGGGCCGAATCAGCCTGGACGATCTTTTCGATCGCAACTATCAGCTGATTCCCGGTACGGAGCCGGCCAAGTTCCAGACCCGCTTCGACCGTTACACTGATCAGGTTTTGCCTGCGATTCAGGAACCATTGCTGCGGCGCCATGAAGGGCTGGTGTTTGCGATTGCCTGCACGCAGCAAGGGTATGTGCCTACGCATAACCAGGTTTTCAGCCAGCCATTGAGCGGGGATGCGTCCGTCGACACGGTGAACAATCGCACCAAGCGCAAATTTGCCGATCGCACCGGGATCCGCTGCGGCAGTCACCAGCAACCGGTGCTGTTGCAGACCTACACCCGCGATACGGGCGAGCTGATGCACGATCTGTCGGTACCGATCATGGTCAAGGGCAGGCATTGGGGTGGTTTGCGTCTGGGCTACAGGCCAGAGAACCCGCGCTAGGTGATTGTTACGGTTGACGCAATGAAGCTGTGCACGGCGGTTGCTGTTTCCGTCTCGGGGAAACCATTAATCTGCCCGCTTAGTTAGGTAGCTAATTATTTTCTCGGAGGCCGGCGTGCAGTGCAGGGTTGATGTTGCAGTGATGATTGGCAGCGGCGTGCCCGCTGGCCTGCGTGCGAGGGGACAAAGCGTCTGCTGGGTGGTGTTGCTCAACGGCGAGCGTCGCGGGACCGCGTTCGCCAGCCGGGGTGAAGCAGAAGAATGCAGGGCCGCCTGGCTCGAGCAACTGAACATCGAGTCGGGCGACCGCTTGCACTGAGCGTACTATTTGCCGCGGTGCAGGCGTACGTTCAGTTCATCAACAATGGGCGCTTCCTCGCCGTCGGCGAGTAACCATTCCTTTAGTAACTGCGCCTGTTGCGGTTCCCAAAAGTCCGCATCGATCAGTTTGGTGTCCGGCTCAAGTGGATGTGCTTCGACAAAGTCATTAATGGACGCCTCATCCGAAGGCAGGCCCAGTTGTTCGAATAGGGTGGTCAGATTCAGTTCTGCAGGCAGTTCCATCATGTACTCCTCGGTGGGCGCCGGTACGGCTTGTCGATACTTCTTTATCTGAGGCAAGCATCGCCATGGAGTTCGATTTTTGATTCAAGCCAGCGCGCGAGGGCACAGGCCTCGTTGTGGTTTTCGCGGAAACCTCTTACAAGCCCGGTAGACGTTTCCTTGATGTGAAAAAAAGCGTTGCCGGCGGGTACGACCCGAAAGCGCGGCGTTCGGTGGCTCCAGGTCGATGTTGGCGGGTTGTCCATGTCGGCCGCCTGCATGATCATCGAGGCAGTGACACGTTCGTCGGGCAACATGGCAAAGTGAGTCAGTGTGCACATATGAAGTCCTTTTCGTCAGTCGGCCGGCATTTACCGGTCGGTTCGGGTAGTCGTAATGAGGAACGCTGCTCTAAAATCGCCAATACTTGTTGACGACCGGGCTTATCTAAAGCAATTTTTCGCGAGGGATATGTCGGAAAAGTGCTTTTTTTCGTGAGAAATTTCCCTAAAGTTCGTAGTCAGCTTTGCTCTGGTCGCTCTTGAGGCTTTTTCCTTCAAGGTTTGTCGAACTACAGGGCGGGTTTCATGACTGACAATCCAGTAGTCTACGAACCTCGCGATCAATGAGCGCTCTGTTCACTTCGGGTATTTTTGAGTTATCTGGCAGTTCCATCGGCCTGGCCGTTTCTTTGCCGTGCGCGTTTTCCGTACGCGCTTTTTCAGATGTGGGGATGTTTCTTTGGCAGTCAGTAACCTCGATATGCATGCTTTGTTTGTGCTGGGTGATTTACGCGCAAAGCTGGTCAAGCAGTTTCAATCACGTTTTGTTTACATCACCGAGCAAAACGCAGAAGGCATTTACGTCGCCGAAATCGATACCGAGAGTGCCCTGGTGGTCGATGACAAACCGGGACTCAAGCTTAAAGTCGGCGATCATTTCAGCGCCTCGGTCCTGCCCAGTCGTGAAGGCGGCAAGCTGGACATTCGTTTCCGCGATATCAAACTGACGGTTTACGGCCTGGGCGACTACGCCTTCGTCACGACTGCTGAAGGCGAGGCGATCCTGTTCAAGGAAGGCCACAGTGTGGTGACCGTATTCGCCGCAAACGAACAGTTGCAGGAAGGCCTGACCAAAACCTTGAAGGCTGTCACCGCCAAGGCAGCCAAGTGGCGCAAGGGCGAGCTGATTACGTTCAAGGCCAGCGAGTGAACAGGGCGCAGTTTCATTCGCACAATCTCGACACGGCACGCCAGGAAGCCCGGCGTTTGCTGGCGGCCAAGGCTGAGCTGCAAGGGGCGTGGCTGAACTGGGTGGCTGCGCAGATCTATACATTGCGCCCGGCGGAGTACGCGAGCATGGTCAGACGCGAGCTGCAAATCCTGCAGGAAAATTCTGAATCGTAGCGTCACGCAGTGCATGTCCCTGAAAATGCAGGAACCTCGGCTACAGTGAGTTGACTGAGTACTCAGAGGCTTGCGGTCTGGCAGGCCATCCTGTCATTGCTGTGGACAGCACGAGGTGCAATGCATGAACGGAATTCGACGGTTATTGGCCGCCAGTGTGGCTGCATGGACATTGCTGGCTTCAACGCCAACGCTGATGGCCGCTCAGGCACCGATCC
Source organism: Pseudomonas sp. SWRI81 (assembly GCF_014268545.1). NCBI lineage: Bacteria > Pseudomonadati > Pseudomonadota > Gammaproteobacteria > Pseudomonadales > Pseudomonadaceae > Pseudomonas > Pseudomonas sp. SWRI81. Next base: position 79,364 of record NZ_JABWQS010000020.1, on the reverse strand, counting down.
ATTTTGCCGACCTGAATTGGGAAAGCGGCAGCCTGATCACCGATGTACTGCGCATCATCGTCGAAAAGGGCTACGGGTTGCCCACCGACACTTTGCCGGGCACCACCATCACCCTGGAAACCGCGCTGGCCAACAATGACATTCAGGTCATCGGCGAAGAGTGGGCCGGACGCAGCCCGGTGTGGATCAAGGCCGAGGCCGAGGGCAAGGTTGTCAGCCTGGGCGATATCGTGAAGGGCGCCACCGAGGGCTGGTGGGTGCCGGAGTACGTAATCAAGGGCGACCCGGCCAAGGGCATCAAGCCGCTGGCGCCGGAGCTGCGCAGTGTCAGTGACCTGAAACAATACAAGGACGTGTTCAGGGACCCGGAAAACCCGGGCAAGGGGCGCTTTCTCAACAGCCCGATCGGCTGGACCTCGGAGGTGGTCAACAAGCAGAAGCTGACGGCTTATGGCTTGCAGAACGATTTCACCAACTTTCGCAGCGGCTCGGGTGCCGCGCTCGATGCCGAGATCAGTTCATCGATTCGTCGGGGTAAACCGGTGTTGTTCTATTACTGGTCGCCGACGCCGTTGCTGGGGAAGTTCAAACTGGTGCAACTGCAAGAGCCGCCGTTTGATGCCGAGGCGTGGAAGACCCTGACGGATGCCGACAATCGCGATCCGAAACCGACGCGGTCGCTGGCGTCGAAGCTGTCGATCGGTGTTTCAACACCTTTTCAGAAGCAATACCCGCAAATAGCCGAATTCTTCAGCAAGGTCGATTTCCCGATCGAGCCGCTGAACAAGGCGCTGGCGCAGATGAGTGAGAAGCACACCTCGCCTCGGGATGCCGCGCTGGCGTTCATGAAGGAACATCCGCAGGTGTGGCAGGCATGGTTGCCCAAGGATGTGGCTGACAAGGTCGCGGCTGGTCTGAACTGACAGTGGTTCCGGCTGCATGATTGGCGTCGGTCGTGCAGCCGCCCGGCGATAGGAGGTGCAAGGCAGCGTACCGCCGACCGGTCGTGCAGGCGCAAAAAATCCGACTACGATGGTTTGTTCAAATCCCTTTCAAGAATTTCAACCATGACCTTTGTGTTGGCTCAATGGCTGGTGAGTATTTTCGCGGCGATCAGTCTGATGCACGTGTATTGGGCGCTGGGTGGGCAATGGGCGGCAGCGGCGGTGGTGCCACAGGTGCCGGTGCGGGGCTTTGTGGAAACCGTGCGACCGGCCTTCAATCCATCTGGCTGGCTCACGCTGATAGTCGCGGCTGCATTGCTGGTGATTGCTGTATTGGTATGTATGCGGGTTGGCTGGGGAATACCGGCGGTGAGCCACAAGGCGCTGCAATGGGTCATCAGCGCGATTGCGCTGTTAATGTTTGCCCGGGCGATTGGCGATTCCAATCTGGTAGGTTTCTTCAAGGAAGTGAAGGATTCACGGTTCGCCCGGCTGGATACCTGGGTGTACTCGCCGCTGTGTGCGGCACTGGGGGCGGGGTTGTTGGCGGTTGCCTGGGTTTGAGATCAGATCGGATTTTTGTGGTTGCTGAACTGGCCTCTTCGCGGGCAAGCCCGCTCCCACAGGGACTTGGGTTGCCCCCGGAATTTGTGTAAACCCACAATCACTGTGGGAGCGGGCTTGCCCGCGAAGAGGCCTGCACCGACACCACAAAAATCTGACTTAGCTACCACTTTCGGTACGCCGGCTACTGACCTCCGCCGGCACATCATCCCCCGCCATACGCTTGCGAAACAGCGCCGCTCGCGCCAGCAGCAGTGTGGTTACCGGTACGGTGATTGCCAGCAGAATCGGAATCAGCCAAGCATGCAGCACTGGCCCGGACTTCAGCGCGGAAAAGCAAATAATGGAGGCCAGCGCCACGCACCAGGCACCCAGCGTCGACGCCAGGGCGGGCGGGTGCATGCGCTGGAAGAAGTCTTTCATCCGCAACAGCCCGGTGGCGCCGATCAGCGCGAAAACGCCGCTGAGCACCAGCAGAATCGCCACGGGGATCTCGACCCACAAAGACAATGGCGCACTCATTCGATCACCTCGCCACGCAACAGGAATTTTGCCAGGGCAAACGAGCCGACGAAGCCGAACAGCGCGATCAGCAGCGCTGCTTCGAAATAGGTGTCGCTGGAGTAGCGAATGCCCAGGGTCAGCATCATCAACATGGCGACGATATACAGGTAATCCAGGGCCAGTACCCGATCCTGGGCGGAAGGGCCTTTGAACAGGCGGATCAGGGTCAGCACCATCGCCAGCGAAAACAGGAACAGTGTCAGCAGGATTGCGTTCGACAGTAATGGGCTCATTCGAAAATCTCCATCAGCGGCCGCTCGTAGGTGGTCTTGAAGTGTTCGATGAATTGCGCCTCGTCATCCAGATCCCAGACGTGCAGCAACAGGATGCTGCGATCCAGTGCCAGCTCTGACCAGACCGTACCGGGCACCACCGTGCAGATCATCGCCAGCGTCGCCAGACCGTGGGCATCGCGCAGGTCCAGCGGGACTTTGACGAAACCCGGGCGCAGCGGTCGGCGCCCGGCATTGAGTACGCCCCAGGCAACGATCAGGTTGGACATCACCACATCACGGCCGACCAGACAGAACAAACGCAGAATCGTCCCCGGGCGACGGATGCGTGCGCGTTTCGGGCGCAATTTGCGCATCATCAACGGCGCCGCGAAACCCAGCGCGGCGCCGAGCAGCAAATTGCCCGGACTGACTGACAGGTTCAACGTCAGCCACAGAACCCAAAGCGTCAGCGACAGCCAGGGCGCGGGAAACAGACGCCTCATGGTTGCACCTCCAGCGTGGCGGCTGCGGCATCCGGGCCGGGTACAGCGCGGGTGCCGAGGACTGCCATGACGTATTGCTGTGGATTGTTCAGGGCATCAGCGGTCGCCTGGGTATAGCGCAGCAGCGGCTCAGCCTTGAAAGTCAGCGCAATGCTCAGCCCCAGCAGCAGGAAGATCGGCGCGCATTCGAATTTGCGCAGCAGCGGCGACGGGCGCTCCTCCGGTGTCCAGAAACGCTGGATGCCCAGGCGCGAGAAGGCCATCAAGGAGGCCAGACCCGACAGGATCAACAGTGCCAACAGCGCCCATGCCGCGCTGGAGATCGGTGCGTCGATGCCCAGTCCCCGCGGGTTGAGCAGGGCACCGATCAGGCTGAGCTTGCCAATGAAACCCGACAAGGGTGGCATGCCGATGATCAACAGCGCGCAAGCAATGAAGCTGAGGCCGAGAAACGCCATGGTCCATGGGATCACCTGGCCGACCACGGCTTTCTGCTCGTCGTCGAGGTTGATGCCCTTGGGCGGTTGCAGCGACTCCTGCGGGCGCGGTAGCAGCTCGCTTTCGTCTTCCAGCGGGATTTCGTTGGCCGAGCGTGAGCGTTCGATCAATTCGGCCAGCAGGAACAGCGCGCTCAACGCCAGGGTCGAGCTGACCAGATAGAACAGCGCGGCGCCGATCAGGTTCGGTTGGGCGAAACCGATCGCTGACAATAGAATACCTGCCGATACCAGAATGCTCAGGCTGGCCATGCGCTCCAGCCGTTGTGCGGCGAGAATCGCCAACGCTGCGCAAGCGATGGTCGCCATGCCGCCGTAGATCAACCAGTCGCCACCGAAGAATGCCGAGGCGCCGGCCTGTCCCGAGAACAGCAGCGTCCACAGGCGCAGCAGGGTGTAGACGCCGACCTTGGTCATGATTGCGAACATCGCCGCGACCGGGGCGCTGGCGGACGAATAGGCCGGGACCAGCCAGAAGTTGAGTGGCCACATACCGGCCTTGGCCAGGAACGCGACGGCCAGAATCCCTGCACCCGCGTGCAGCAAGCCCCGATCGGCTTCCGGCACCAGAGGAATCTTCAGCGCCAGATCCGCCATGTTCAGGGTGCCGGTGACGCCATAGATGAGCGCCGCACCGATCAGAAACAGCGACGACGCCAGCAGGTTGATCGAGATGTAATGCAGCCCCGACGACACCCGTGCCCGGCCCGAACCATGCAGCAACAGACCGTAGGATGCCGCGAGCAGTACCTCGAAGAACACGAACAGGTTGAACAGATCCGCCGTCAGAAACGCGCCATACAGACCCATCAGCTGAATCTGGAACAGGGCGTGGAAGCTCGAACCTGCGCCGTCCCAGCGCGCCATGGCAAACAGCAGGGCGCTGACACCGATAATCCCGGTCAGCACCAGCATCAGTGCTGACAACCGGTCGACCACCAGCACGATGCCGAAGGGCGCTTGCCAGTTGCCCGGCAGGTACACGCCGATGGAGCCGGGCACGCCAGTGGTTTGCGTCCATTGCAGCAGCATCACCGAAATGAACAGGCCGACGAGGCTGGAGAACAGGTTGATTTTCGCTTTCAGCGGCCGGTGTCGCTCGCCGAGCATCAGCATGATCGCCGCCGTCAGCAACGGCAGCAGAATCGGCGCAGCGATCAGGTGAGTCATCGCCATCATTCCTTGGGCTCCCGGCCGTCGACGTGGTCGGTGCCGGTCAGCCCGCGTGAGGCGAGCAGCACGACGAGGAACAGGGCAGTCATGGCGAAGCTGATAACGATCGCAGTCAAAACCAGTGCCTGGGGCAGGGGATCGGTGTAATGCAGCAGGTCCTGGGTCACACCCTCCTTGATCACCGGTTCTTTTCCGATGAACAGGCTGCCCATGCTGAAGATGAACAGATTGACCGCGTACGACAGCAGGCACAGGCCCATGACCACCTGGAAGGTCCGTGGCCGCAGGATCAGCCAGACGCCGGACGCAGCCAGAATGCCGATGGCGATTGCGATGACTTCTTCCATCAGACGGCTCCTTTGCTGGCGACGGATTTGGGCAGCGATGCGGTTTTATGGCCACGCACCGACTGGTGGGCGAGGGCGGTAAGGATCAACAGCGTTGAACCCACCACCACGCCGTACACGCCGATGTCGAAGAACAGCGCACTGGCGATGTGAATATCACCCAACAGCGGTAATGCGAAATGCCAGGTATGGGTGGTCAGGAACGGATAGCCGGCCAGCATTGCCCCCAGCCCGGTGGCGGTGGCAAACAACAGCCCGGTGCCCATCCAGCGCAGCGGGCGCAGGCTCATTTGCGCCTCGACCCACTGCGTACCGGCGACCATGTATTGCAGGATGAACGCTACCGACATCACCAGCCCGGCGACAAAACCGCCACCTGGCTGGTTGTGCCCGCGCATGAACAGATAGCACGACACCACCAGCGCAATCGGCAGCAACAGGCGCACCAGCACCGCCGGCACCATCATGAAACCCAGCGCCGTATCGCTGGCCGAGCGTGGGTTGACCAGGTCGGTGACCACATCGGGTGCGAGCAGGCGTTGCTGGGCCGGCAACTGCAGGCTTTCTTTCGGTGGGCGGAAGCGGCGCAGCAGGGCGAATACGGTCAGCGCCACGGCAACCAGCACGGTGATTTCGCCGAGGGTGTCGAAACCACGGAAGTCCACCAGCATCACGTTGACCACGTTGCTGCCGCCGCCTTCAGGCAAGGCGCGGCTGAGGTAGAACGAGGAAATGTCGTTGGGCGTCTGCCGGGTGAGCATGGCGTAGGACAGCAGCGCCATGCCAGCGCCCACGGCTATCGACAGCAGCAAGTCGCGCAGACGACGAATGCGTGCCTTGCGCAAGCTGCTCGGCAGTGGCGAGACTTCTTCAATCCGCCGCGGCAGCCAGCGCAGGCCGAGCAGAATCAGCACGGTGGTGACCACTTCGACCGCCAGTTGCGTCAGGGCCAGATCCGGCGCGGAGAACCAGACGAAGGTTACGCAGGTCATCAGCCCGCAGACGCTGACCATGGTCAGGGCGGCGAGACGGTGATACTTGGCCTGCCAAGCGGCGCCCAGGGCGCAGGCGATCGCCAGTAGCCAGAGCGTCACGAAGACGATGGAACCGGGTATCTTCGGTCGGTCGCCCCAGCTCAGGCTGCTGTGCAACATCGGGATCAGGCCGGCAAGCACCGCTGCCGAGACCATCAGGAACAACTGCATCTGCAGGCGTCGGGTGCCGAGTCGCCGCTCGCCCCGTCGGGCCAGGCGCATCATGATCACCAGACTGCGCTCGAACAGGCGCTTGCCGTTGAAGCGGCCCACCAGTGGCGGGTACTTGAAACGGCCGAGTTTGAACTGGTTGCGCAACAACAGATAAAGCACGATGCCGCCAGACATGGCGATCAGGCTCATGATCATCGGCGCGTTCAGACCGTGCCAGATAGCGAGGCTGTATTCCGGCAATTCGCCACCGACCACAGGCAGCGCCGCAGCGGCGAGCAACGGCCCGACAATCTGTGCCGGAAAAATCCCCACCAACAGGCAGGTGAACACCAGCAGTTCGACCGGTGCGCGCATCCAGCGCGGCGGTTCGTGCGGCGTGTGCGGCAGGTCGGTAGCGGTTGGGCCGAAGAACACATCGACGGTGAAGCGCAAGGAATAGGCGACGCTGAACATGCCGGCGATGGTCGCCACGATCGGCAGGCTGGTTTCGACCCAGGCCGTGGCGTTGATAAACACCGTTTCGGCGAAGAACATCTCTTTCGACAGGAAACCATTGAGCAACGGTACGCCGGCCATCGAGGCGCTGGCGACCATGGCCAGGGTCGCGGTGAATGGAATCAGTTTGACCAGACCGCTGAGCTTACGGATGTCACGCGTGCCGCTTTCGTGGTCGATGATGCCGGCGGCCATGAACAGCGAGGCCTTGAACGTGGCATGGTTAAGAATGTGAAACACCGCCGCGACGGCGGCCAGTGGACTGTTCAGACCCAGCAGCAACGTGATCAGACCGAGGTGGCTGATGGTCGAGTACGCCAGCAGTCCTTTGAGGTCGTTCTGGAACATCGCGCAGTACGCGCCAAGCAACAGCGTACAGGCACCGGCCCCGCTGACGATGTAGAACCATTCTTCACTGCCGGACAGCGATGGCCACAGACGTGCCAGCAGAAAGACCCCGGCCTTGACCATGGTCGCCGAATGCAGATACGCCGAAACGGGGGTGGGCGCCGCCATTGCGTGGGGCAGCCAGAAGTGGAAGGGAAATTGCGCGCTTTTGCTCAGCGCGCCGATCAGGATCAGGGGTAGCAGGATAGGGTAGAGGGCATGTGCGCGAATCAACTCGCCGGCGGCCAGGACCTTGTCCAGGTCATAGCTGCCGACGACATGGCCGAGGATCATGACCCCCGCCAGCAGGCACAATCCCCCCGCACCGGTGACCATCAACGCCATGTAGGCGCCACGCCGGGCGTCGGCGCGGTGGTGCCAGTAGCCGATCAGCAGAAATGAGAACAGGCTGGTCAGCTCCCAGAAAAACACGATCTGGATAAGGTTGCCAGAGATGACCAGACCGAGCATGGCGCCCATGAAGGCCAGAAAAAACGCGAAGAAACGCGGCACCGGGTCGTCCGGCGACATGTAGTAACGGGCATATAAAGACACGAGTGTGCCGATGCCGAGCACCAGCATCGAGAATAGCCAGGCGAAGCCGTCCATGCGCAAAATGAAGTTCAGGCCCAGGCTCGGCAACCACATGAACTCTTCGCGAATGACGCCGCCGTGGGCGATCTGCGGGTATATCAGCGCGACCTGAACGGTGCCGATCAGAGCGACCAGGCCTGCCAGCAGGGATTCGGCATTACGCGCGTTGTGTGGCAGCACCGCTGCCAGACAGCTGCCAATGAATGGCAGAAGCAGTAGAACTATCAGGGACATAGGCTTCTAATCTGCGGAAGTTTGTGAAGCATCATACGTGCCAGCTCCCCGATCACCAAACGCGAGGATGTCTCAGAATCCTACAAAGTAGTCCGGGATTTTATGTTTGGCCTTGTTTCAGGTAGATCGATGTTGCGTGCAATGGCCTCATCGCGAGCAGGCTCACTCCTACAATTTGAAACACATCCACCTGTAGGAGTGAGCCTGCTCGCGATAGCCATATGTCAGGCACGGCCTTAACCAAGCGTCTCCCGTTCCAGCTCAGTCTCCGCCCCTGCAGCCTTCCCCTTGGTCTTCAACTCGCTGACAATCACCGCCGCAACAATCAACCCCGCGCCAACCAGCGCAATCGCCGGCAGTCGCTCCCCGGCGATCCGCCCGACAATCCCCGCCCAGACCGGCTCACCGGCATAGATCAACGTGGCCCGAGTCGGCGAAACGCTCTTCTGCGCCCAGTTCATTGCCACCTGGATCGCGGCGCTCGCCGCGCCCAGCCCCAGAGCGCTCGAAAGCAGCAGCCAGGAAAAATCCGGAATCACTTCACCGGTCGGCACTACCAGCAGGAACGACAACACCGCTGTCACCGCCAGTTGCACCATTGTCACTCGCCGCACATCCACCTGGCCGGCGAACGTGCTGATCAGGATGATTTCGGCCGCAATGGCGACGGCGCTGATCAGCGTAGCAATCTCACCGGGGCTGAAATTCAACGCGGCACCCGACGGGCCTGACAACAGCATCAGTCCGGTAAACGCCAGCATGATCCCGATACTCGGCATCAACCCGGGGCGGCGGCCCAGTACCAGCCACTGCAACAGCGGCACGAACGGCACGTACAGCGCGGTAATGAAGGCCGACTGACTGCTCGGAATACTCTGTAGCCCGACAGTCTGCAGTCCGTATCCGAGCATGATTGCGACGCCGATAAACGACCCGGCCTTGACTTCGAACAAGGTCAACTCGCGCAGGTGACGCCAGGAAAACATTGCGACAATCACCGCCGCAGCGGCAAAGCGCAGGCCGACAAAAAACATCGGCCCACTGACGGTCATGGCGTGTTGCACCAGCAGAAAGGTGCCGCCCCAGACCATAGTGATCAGCACCAGCACGCACTCGGCTTTGCTGAACCTGGAGAAGCGGAGGGAAGTGGGGGAGTTGTTTGCCGACGTCATGACCTTGCGCACTATAAAAGGCAGGACGCACAATGCATCCAACGTTGGGCAGTATACTGCCCAATCCCACCAAGTGAGCAATATAGTGCCCAAAGATTCCAGCCAAAGAGCTTCCGTGCTTCAGCATGTCAGCCAGAACGTGCGGCGCCTGCGTCACGCGGCGGACATGAGCCAGACCGCGCTAGCGGAAAAGTCCGGGGTCAGTCGGCGTATGCTGGTGGCCATTGAGGCCGGCGAGAAAAATGTCAGCCTGACCACCCTCGACCGCGTTGCCGAGGCGCTGGATGTGGCGTTCAGCGACCTGATTCAGGCCGCAGATGCCCGCGATCCCAGCCGCATCAACGAAGTCGCATGGGCGGGAGCGATCCCCGGCAGCAAAGCGGTCCTGCTGTCCAAAGCCACCGCTACTCGCGAGGTCGAACAATGGGAATGGTGCCTGCAACCGGGCGAGGTGTATCCCTCGCAACCGGATGCCGCAGGCTGGAGCGAGCAAATTTACGTATTTGAAGGGCGTCTGACGCTGATGCTTGGAGATCAGCCGCAACACATCGGCAAAGGCGAATTCTTTATGTTTGCCAGCGATCAGCCGCACTCCTATCGCAACGATGGTGATGTCGCGGCGTGGTTTGTGCGTAATGTGGTGATCTGAATGGAGCAGCGCGCGGACATTCTGATCATCGGTGGCGGTCTCAGCGGCACAATGCTGGCGGTGCAGTTGCTGCGGTTACCAGGACAACGCAGCATTCAGGTCATCGAGCCGCGTGCCGAACTGGGCCGTGGCGAGGCCTACAGTGCCGTCGAACTGGGCCACACGCTCAACGGCAACGCGGCACGAATGAGCGTCGACCCGGATAACCCCGATGATCTGACGCAATGGCTGACCGAACACATCGCCGCAGGCGGCTGGCCGCAATCCCGGGAGCAGAAGGTCCCGGTCAGTGAGCTGTTTCCGCCCCGTGGTTTGTTCGGTGTGTATGTGCAGCAGCGTCTCGCTGAGGCTCGGGTTGTCGGCGCGCAGCACGGTTCGACGCTCGAGCATGTCTGCGCCGAAGCCATCGATTTGCAAGACGACGCCGATTCAGTGCTGCTGACATTGCGCGACGGCCAACGGTTACGCGGCAAACGCGCAGTGCTTGCCACCGGCATGTTTCCCGCTGCTCGTACGCCGCAAACGCAATCCAGTGGTCTCAACGCCGCCGCGCTCGATCCTTGGGATGTCGCTGCGATGCGTGAACTTGATCCCCAATCCACCGTGCTGATCATCGGTTCCGGCCTGACCATGGTCGATGCCGTGGTGTCGCTGGAGCAGGCCGGGCATCGCGGTCCGATCGAGGTGTTCTCGCGCCACGGTTTGCTGCCGCATGTGCGCCGTCAACCGCCGGCCTGGGTGGATTTTCTGGCAGAGAATCACAACATCCGCACGCCACGCCAGCTGTTGCGCGAATTGCGTCGGCACTGTCGCGACGCCATCGCCCAGGGCATCGACTGGCAGGCGCCGCTGGACACGGTCCGCGTGCATATCGCGCGGCTATGGAGCCAAGCGACTGACGTGCAGCGTCGACAATTCGTACGGCATGTGCGGCCGTGGTGGGAGAGCCATCACCATCGGTCACCGCCGCTGAGTGCGGCGTTGGTTGAGCGGCTGCAATCGGCAGGGCGGCTAAGAATTCACGCAGCGTCATTCAAGAGGCTTGAGCCAAATGCGGAGGGCGGTGTCAGTATTCGCATTCGACGTCGCGGTGAGTTTGAAACTTGCTTGGTGCAGGGCGCAGCACTGATCAATTCCAGCGGCATCGAATATGACTGGCGCCGTGTGGCGCGACCGTTGCCGCAGCAGATGCTGGCGCGTGGCTTGGTGCAACCGGGGCCGTTGGCCTTGGGTATCGCGGCAGCGGTGAATGGCGCGGTGCTGGATGCCGAGGGGCGTGCGGCTGGCCGATTGTTTACGATGGGACCACCGTTGCGCGGAATGTGGTGGGAGAGCACAGCGGTGACGGATGTAGCGTTGCAGGCGAAGGCGTTGGCCATGAGGCTGGATCGCTAAGGTCGATATTACCGTTTGTCGGAATGAAGGACGCACCTGTAATTTCTGACAGTTGTGCAACTTTGCCAATGGGGAGGTAATGGCGCCGCACCGAAGACTTCGTGTCCCCATTTTACTTTAAAGGAATAGACAAATGCCCAAGACTCTTCCACCCTTTGTAATCAAAGAGGCCAAGGACGGCATCATTAAGCTTACAGATGTCCCAGCGGAAGGTGCTACTGCGCAGATCTCACCGGAGATACTGGACGAGCCGACACAAGTCCCTTTTTTCGTTCAGGTATCTTTAGAAGGTACCTTGATCGGTGATCGATATATGGGGACTACTCCTCATCCAGGCACCATTGAAATAAACGTTTCTCGCCAAGACTTGCTGAACCATAGGTCCACAGCGCGCCAAGTTTTCCTACTTATTGAATTTTGGCGGAAATGTGTTTGACGGACCTATTACAGAGTACGAAATTACTCACAATCGGAATAAAGAATCAAGCTGAAACGTGTTCATCAAATTGTCCAGAGCTATCCTCTTGAAGCTTTCGCTGGCATTCGGCATTTAACGCGCCGCATGCCAGCGGAAGTCATATGGTTTTGCGGGCAACCCAACTTCCAAGGTTTTGGATGTGGCTCAAGTATTACGCCACCACCCGATAACACGGCACATACGCCGCGCCACCCGGCAGTTTCATCCGGTGTTGGGCGACGAAGGCTTTGAGCAGTGCATCAAGCGGCTGCATGATCGCCGCATCGCCACGGATCTGGTACGGCCCGTGCTCTTCGATCAGGCGGATGCCTTTGTCCTTGACGTTGCCGGCGACGATCCCGGAGAACGCCCGGCGCAGGTTGGCCGCCAGTTCGTGCGGTGGCTGGTCGCGGTGCAGTTTGAGGTTGGCCATGTTTTCGTGGGTCGGATCGAACGGGCGCTGGAAGCCTTCGTCGATTTTCAACAACCAGTTGAAGTGGAACGCGTCGTTGCGCTCGCGACGGAACTGCTTCACCGCCTTCAGGCCTTGGGTCATCTGCCGTGCCACTTCGGCCGGATCGTCGATGATGATCTCGTAATGCTGCTTCGCTGCTTCGCCGAGGGTTGCGGTGACGAACGCGTCGAGCTGCTCCAGATACGGCGCGGCATGTTTCGGCCCCGTCAGTACCACTGGGAACGGCAGGCCTTCGTTGTCCGGATGCATGAGGATGCCCAGCAAATAGAGGAACTCCTCCGCCGTACCGGCGCCGCCCGGGAAGATGATGATACCGTGGCCGACACGCACGAACGCCTCCAGGCGTTTTTCGATGTCAGGCAGGATCACCAGCTCGTTGACGATCGGGTTCGGCGCTTCGGCGGCGATGATGCCCGGCTCGGTCAAGCCAAGGTAGCGGCCGCCGTGAATACGCTGCTTGGCGTGGGCGATGGTTGCGCCTTTCATCGGGCCTTTCATCACGCCGGGGCCGCAGCCGGTGCAGATGTCGAGGCTGCGCAGGCCCAGTTCGTGACCGACTTTCTTGGTGTATTTGTATTCTTCGGTGTTGATCGAGTGGCCGCCCCAGCACACCACGATTTTCGGCTCGACGCCCGGGCGCAGGGTGCGGGCGTTGCGCAGCAAGTGGAAGACGTAGTCGCTGATGCCTTGGGAACTGCTCAGGTCGATACGTTGGCTGTCGAGTTCGTTTTCGGTGTAGACGATGTCGCGCAGGGCGCTGAAGAGCATCTCTCGGGTGCTGGCGATCATTTCGCCGTCAACGAAAGCATCGGCCGGAGCGTTCAGCAGCTCCAGGCGTACGCCGCGATCTTGCTGGTGAATGCGGATTTCAAAGTCCTTGTAGGCTTCAAGGATGGTCTTGGCGTTGTCGACATGGGCGCCGGTGTTGAGGATGGCCAGGGCGCACTGGCGGAACAGGTTGTAGATGCTGCCGGAACCGGCTTCGCTCAGTTGCTGGACTTCACGTTGAGAAAGCGTTTCCAGGCTGCCTTTCGGGCTGACCGAAGCATTGATTACGTGTCGTTGGGTCATGCAATGATCCTTAAAACGATGTCATCCAGAACCGGGCGGATGGCATCTGAATAGTGTGTATCCATGAATGAAGATGGCACGATCTGCGCTGTACCGCCATGTTCCCGTTGGACGCTGAAAAGATGAAAAGGAGCCCCAGCATAGCTAAATCCCTCTTCGATGCGATAATGCGCCGGCGAGTTTTTTCCGTTGCCCCTTTTGTCGTTCAAGGAAGTCACAGCAGATGTTCGAGATTCAGCCGATGGACGCCACAAGCTTTCGCCAGCAGACCCGCCGCAGCACGGTGATCATTGCGGTGTTGTTCCTGGTGCTGGCGATGTTGTTTTCCAGTGCGGCGGTGGCGCTGTTCGGTGAACCGGGCGGGGATAATCTGCGCTTCAATGTCGGCGGGGTGTTCCTGGCGTTTCTGCTGACTGCGGCGTTGCTGCGCGGTCGTTTCTGGCATCAGAGCTGGATGGCGCCAGCGGTGTATGGCTGGCGGCTCAAACGCAATCTCATGAGCATCACCAATGTGATGCACCACGTCACGGCGGCGGTGGAGAATAACGATCCGACGGCGATGAAGGTGCTGCGTTTCTACCACTTGGGGTTGATGCAGATGCATGAGCTGGACGGCAACTCCAGTGACCACGGGCAACTGTTTCGCGAAGTCGAAGCCCATAAGGAGCGGATGCAGGCGCTGGGTCTGGAGCTTGATCAGTCGCGCCTCGATCCGCAATGGCTCGAAGCGCTGAAACCGGCCTCGCGTTAAAACGGGATACGTCGGGCGCGGCGCAGTTTCCATAAGCGAAACAGGCGCCCATACACCAGCAGGTTCACTGCCAGCACTACGCTGCCCAGTGCCAGTTGAATCTGCGGGGTCAGCCCCGCCGGATAAATGATCGGCCAAATGTAATGCTCGATGAAACCGCCGGCGTATTCGGTTTGCCCGGCAGCGTGACGCATCAGGTTTTCCCAATAGGTCAGCGGGCAGGTCAGGTGCAACACTTCGACCGCGACCCCCCAGGCAGCGGCCGGCACATGCAGCCACAGCAACCGTGGCCACTTCAGCACCAGCAGCCCGCCGAGCAGTACGAAGACAATAAAACTCAAATGGAACAGCACCAGCCCGTCGGCTGCGATTCGGTACAGCATGTCGTTTCCCTGACCTAAGATTAGATAGCGCCATGGTACGCCGGTCTGAGGGAAATTCGGCGCCAGTGCGCAAGTTTGTCCAAGCGAGCAACGTGAAAGCGAGGTGCATATGAGGACCGACCAAACGCAACCGGACGATGACGAGCCTACGGAAGAAGAGATCGAGCAGCAAAAGAAACGGGACGAGAAAACCTGGAAGCACGACGACAGCAGAGAACTGTCGGACCGCGATCAGGAACGCCCTCTGAAGCCGTGAATCATGGATACGAAAAGCCCCGCCTGAGCGGGGCTTTTCGCATTTCAGAGGTCTTCGTGCTGTGTGAAGTCCGGGTGTGTTGCCCGATATCCCAGCGTCTTGTCGATCCACGCATTGAGTTCGTTGACCATCACCGGCGGATGGCCAGGATAGCTTTCGAGGGTGCTGCGCAGGGTGCGTTCGATGTCGGCAACACTGTGCAGGTTTCGGGTCTTGATGTAATGGCCGATAAAACAGTCGAGTTCCAGGCGCTCTGTCTTGGACAGATGGATCCACTCCAGGCCGTTGACCTGTTTGATTGCAAAATCGTCGCTCACTTATTTCTCTGCAAGGCTTGAAAGTTGTTGGGGGATTCCTGATTTGTTGACGCTTTGGTCAACTGGTATACCAATCGGAAAGGCGGCGCGCATGCTATCCGTAGCGCAGGAAAATGTATGTATGACGATCCAAATGTCAGACAAGCGGTTGGTTCGCTCAAACGACTGTTTTGTGGGAAGTTGTTTCGCCATTGATACAGCGACTGTAACGCGACGGATTCAGTAGAACGGATGTCTGGATAACGCGCTGGTGCTTCGGTTATTTAGGCGGGCGTCGTCAAGCCTTCGTCGACAGCACGGTGCTTAGGTTATGCACAAATAGAATTTAAAAATAAAAATCAAGAGCGTTATGGTCTATGGAAACCTCTTCTCAGGACTCGCCATGAAGCTCTCTCGTTTTCTGCGCAGCGTGCTGACCGCTGCCGTGCTGACCTCTCCATTTGCGTACGCTGCCGAGCCTTTGGTCCTGCACGTTGGAGATCAGAATTACTACAACATCCGCGCCTCGATAGAAGCGTCCGGCGTGTTGAAGGGCGCGCCTTATACGGTCGACTGGAAGCATTTCCAGGCCGCAGCGCCGCTGGCCGAGGCCTTGCAGACCGGTGCCTTGGACCTGGGCTTTCTCGGCGACTCAGGCTTCCTGTTCCTCGCGGCGAAACAGGCGCCGGTCAAATTGATCGGTGTGTCGCGGCAGAATCCGGACACCATCGCCTTGTTGGTCTCCCAGGATTCTCCGGCGCAAACCATTGCCGATCTTAAAGGCAAGAAAGTTGCGTATTGGCCCGGCGCCTGGAGTCAGCAGTTGACGTTGCGTGCGTTGGAGCAGGGCGGGCTGGCGGAGGACTACGTTGAGTTCGTCAAGCTGATGCCAATCGATGCGGCCGCGGCGCTGCCGCAAGGCAGCATTGACGCGTTTCCGGTCTGGGAACCGTATATTTCGCAACAGATCGTTTTCTCTGGCGCCCGGCCGATTCTGACCGCGAAAAACCTGATGCCGGGGCTCAGCGCCATCGCCGCGTCTTCGCCGGCCATCGACAGCAAGCGTGAAGCAATTGCCGATTTTCTCGGGCGCTTGAAACAGGCACGGGCTTGGGTTGACAGCCACACCGATGAATACGCCGATCTCTGGGCGAAGAAGGCCAATCTCGATCAGCAAGTCTCGCGGCATTGGCTGCGCCAGGCGCACATGACCGTCGGGCCGGTAGACCAGCAGGCGGCAGCGGACCTGCAAAGCACCGCGGACTTCCTGTTTAAAGTCAAAGCGCTGCCGGCACCCTTGGCCACGGCAGGCATCATCGACACGTCATTTCAACAAGCCTTGACGCACTGAAACGAGCGCCGGAACCAAACCCTGTGTACCTTATCCAACCTGCGCGCGCAGATCGCCGTGCAGGGATGGACGAGGGCGAGGGAGTTTTGCCAATCGACAACATGACGGCTAGCGCCGGACCCAAGGCAAAACATGATCCCCGGATACAAAGTTCTTTGTGCAGCGCTCATCGCCCTCGGTCTGGCTGGCTGTATCGCGGCGCCCATCGAAATGACCGCACAAACCGAAAGCCGCCTGCAAACCCAGGCGCCTGTGCGTTTTCTGCTGACATTTGACGATGGCCCGAGTGCGTCGGGGTGGTGGAATCCCACGGCGACCGTGCTTGACAGCCTCAAGACCAATCCGGTGCAACCGGGCATCAAAGCGGTGTTTTTCGTGCAGACCCGTGCGCCCAGGGCCGGCAACAGCGAAATTGGCCGCAGCCTCATGCGTCGCGAACACGACGAGGGGCATATTCTGGCTTTCCACACGGCGACCCACTGGCACACCAACCATCGGTTGCTTGATCCGCAGGAACTCGAACAATCGCTGACGGATGGCACAGCAGACATCGCCGCCGTTACGGGCGCGCCGCCGACGCTGCTGCGCCCGCCATTCTGGAACTACGACAAACGCACCTTCGCGGCCTATCAACAGCATGGCTTGCGCGTTTTGCTGACCGACTTGAGTGCCAATGACGGCAAGATCTGGGGCTTCAACGCCAGTCCGCGGCGCCGAGCGAACATGTTGCGCCAGCTCTCCGAGGTGCGTGAGCGTATTGCGCTTGGCCAGTTCCCGACGGTGGAGGGGGTGATTCCGGTCGTGGTGACGTTTCATGACCTCAATCGCTATACCGCACGGCACACCCGTGAGTATTTGCAGATTCTGCTGGACAGTGCGGCGGCCACCGGGGTGAGGCTGGACGCAAAGCCGTTCTATGACGAAAGGGCTACGCTGGAAAGGGCGGCGCTGGCGCGCACGGTTCAGCAAAGCAGCGAACCGGTCAATTTGCCGGGCCTGTGGAACTGGATCTGGGACCAGGATGCCCACTGAGTGCTTGCGCAGTTTGTGAGCCAGTTGGCGTTTCGGGTCAGGCAAGTGCAGTAGGCTCGCCTATGCTTGCTGGATAGCTCATCGCCTGCGAGGCGGCCGTCCATGCTTGCCATTGCCGACATTTGCCGCATCGTCGAATCGGGGTTTCCCGCTTATAAGTGCGATTGCATGCCAACCGGGCAAGGGCTGTTGTCCATCAAGATTTATGACCCGAAGACAGGGCGCGTCGAACTGCTGCTCGATGGCGTCTCCCCCGAGCACCTCGTCACGATACGTGATATCTCCAATTTCATCGCAGAGCTGCGCACCGAGATCAGCGCGGGTCGCAGGGCGTTCGCCGGCTAAATTTTTATAAACGTCGCTGGAAAGCCTGAACGATGCGCCGCGTCGCTTCGTTGGTGTTGAGGTTCTGTACGGCATCCAGCGGAAACCAGATGCAATCGCTGATTTCGTTCTGCGGGCGCACCTCATCGATATTCACCACTGACGCTTCGTAGACGTGATGCCGCGTGCTGCCGGCCTCAAGCTCCATCAAGTACAGCAGCTCTTCGGCATCCAGCCCGGTTTCTTCTTGCAGTTCGCGTACGGCGGCATCTGCCCGGGTTTCTCCAGGCTCGACCTTGCCGCCGGGCAGCGACCAGTGATGGCGAGGTTTGCGCACCAGGAGAATATGTCGATCCTGTTCGCAAATGACGGTTGCGCGTACTTTCATCTGTTACTCATTGAATGCCTGTCACAAAACTGTAATTAAACTGCAATATTCGAGCCGGGCGGTGATTTAAAGGTTCCCTTAGAGTTGGGAACTGTGGCCTGAGCGAAAAGTGCCAGTGAATTGACGGACAGGTGCCGCGACAGCTGGTCCACACCCGCGCCGGAACCGGGTGTAAGGTAATTGCGCAAGATTGAAACTACCGTTGGCAAAAGGGAGGTGCTCATGAGCATTCCAATGCTGAACAAGCTGCACATGAACGGTTACGACGTGCTCAGTGTGAACAACGGCCCCTGGCGGGTCTGCACCCAGGGCGATCGATTGGCTTCGTTCTCGAGCCGGGAAGAGGCGATGGCGTATGCGGCGGCGCTCCCCGGCTATAAAAAACGCGCCAAGCGTGTGCAGGATCACAGCGCCGGTTGACCGGCTGTCAAAAAGAAGCCCCGGTTTTTCCGGGGCTTTTGTTTGGCAAAAATCGATAGATGTCAGTGGACTTTGGTTCGGCTGATGGCCCGGGCTTTTACCTCCTTGGCATAGACCTGCAGTCTTTCCTCGTCGGTTTGCAGGATCTCGCAAGACCTGAGCACGGCCTGGGCGTCCGCTTCGTTGCCTGATTTGCGCAACTGCTCGGCGATTCGCTTGAGGTCGACGGCCGACCAGCGCAAGTCCGATGCAACACTTTGCAGGTCGCGTTGAAGTTCGTGTTCGTATTCATTAAGCCGCATGATCACCTCCGAAACATTGTCGGTAGAAAAGAGTAGCCGCATTTACGGCGGTCGTGCGCGATCGTCTGACGCCCGGCTGAACGGATGTAAAAAAACCTCCAATCACCCGTAAAAGCGGGGTGCCACGATGGATGTGCAGACGGTTTAACGGTACATTCGCGGTTTTTACGAACAGGTAAATAACATGCGGATATGGATCGGCAGTCTGGCATTGGCCCTGTTGACGGGTTGCTCTTTACCGGCCTCGCTGGTACCGGGTGAACCCAACGTCAGCAAGACCAGTGACAAGCCCCCCAGGGACTATGCCGCGTGCGTATTGCCGTTGTGGCAGCGGGATGTCGCGAAGACTTCGCAGACATCGATTTCCAATGGCTATCGCATCACCGCGCCGAGCATCATCACCGCGGATGAGATTCTCGATATCGTCAAATACAAGAACGGCAGCAAGGTGTCGTTGTATCAGGGGCCGCCGTGGGCCAAATCAGGTTCGCTGCGCCAGTCGGTACGTGATTGTTTGTAACACCTCGTCCCCGGGTTTTTATCGACCTGGATCTTTTATTCCCTCACGGCTTTCAAGCGACCGGATACGTTCGGACAGATTGTGCAGGCATTGATTTTTACGTTTGTGATTCAGGGCGCCGTGTTGGCGATTGGCACCTTGTGCCTGTGGATCGGCTCGAAGGGATTCTCTATAGGCGTTTGGGATGGTCGAGCGCAAACGCTGTGGGCGTTTGTGTTCTCATTGATGCTTGGATTGCTCGCCTGTTATCTGGCGACCAATGACAAAATGCATGGCTGGCTGCGCCGGCGAAACGTCACGAAACAATCTTCTTACCCGAGTGAGTGGTTCTGCGCCTTTGCACAATTCAACCGGTTCATAACCCTGCATTTGCATGACGAGAGGCGCGTGTTTGGCTGGCCTGTCGAATGGCCATCCGAGTCAAGCCGAGGGCAATTCGTCATGCAGAATCCGCGTTGGGTCACTGAGGATGGCGAGTCTGCGCCTTTTGGTGCCGAACTTTTGCTGATAGATTCTGCGCAAGTCAAATGGGTTGAGTTCAGCCCGGTATCAGAGGGTTTATCATGACGACTGCCAGAGCACCGCAACCAATGCCAAAGCAATACGAACGCCTTTTCGTAGGGCCGGACGGCAAACCGCTGGAGCAGCCGTTGATCAAAGCACCCAGTGCTCCGCCGCCGCTGAAGCACTGGACGCCACGATAACGCCTTAGCCCCAACCCTGCGCTACAGCCCGGCGAATCGCCTCCAGCAGCATCGCAAACGCCGGGTTGTCGTTGTTCTCCCGCCAGATAAGGTGCAGTTCGCTTTGTACCCCTTCGCCGAGGTTGATCTCGCGAAACACCACATCTTTGAACACCACACTGGTCGCGCAACGTGGCACCAGTGCCAGGCCCATGCCGGCGTTGACCAGCGCCAGAATCGTCAGTGACGAGCCCAGCCATTGCACGTAATCGGGGGCGACCCGCGCCGAGCGCAGCATGCCGGTCAACAGTTCGTTGAACGGCGGATACGCGGCGTGGGAGTACATCAGGAAGGGCTGCTTGTCGAGGTCGGCGACCGAAACGTCGACCGCGGTGGCCAGCGCGTGTTTACGTGGCACCGCCAACACAAACGGTTCACGCACCAGGCACTCGGTGGCGTAGCCCGGCTCCAGTAACGGCGCGCGGGCGATCCCCAGATCGATGCGGCGCGCACGCAACGCCTCGTGCTGCTGATAAGTGTTCATCTCCGATAGATCGATTTTCACCTGCGGCTGTTTCAGGCGTGCTTCGGCGATCACCTTCGGCAAAAACTCATACACCGCACTCCCGACAAAAGCGATGTTCACCGTGCCGATGTCGCCCTCGGCAAACCGGCGAGCGGTGACGGCTGCCTGCTGGGCGCGCTCGAGCAGATTCTGCGCTTCAACGAAAAACGCCCGCCCAGCCGCGGTCAGCGCAACGTTGCGGGTACTGCGGGTGAACAACTCCACACCCAGATGATGTTCCAGCAATTGTATCTGCCGGCTCAGCGGTGGCTGGGTCATGTTCAGGCGCTCGGCGGCGCGGCGGAAGTTCAGTTCGGTGGCCACCGTGGTGAAGCAACGCAATTGGGTCAATTCAAACATTGATCTAATCCAAGTATCAATCGAGTGCGAGTTTAGATTAGACGGGATCAATGCCCGGCGTCCATGATCGATCCATCGCCTCAAGTCATCCCTAAAAAAACAAGATCGGGAGTCGCCCCTTGAAAACCCTCCAGAGTCCCTCGGACGTCACGGTGCTGGCCCGCGCTGCCGCCAAGGTCAAGCGCCACGTATTGCCGCTGTTTGTGGTGATGTTCATCGTCAACTACATCGATCGGGTCAACATTGGTTTCGTGCGCAGTCACCTGGAGACCGATCTTGGTATCGGTGCGGCGGCGTACGGTCTGGGTGCCGGTTTGTTTTTCATCGGCTACGCGCTGTTCGAAGTGCCGTCCAACCTGCTTCTGCAGCGCTACGGTGCGCGGGTCTGGCTGACGCGGATCATGTTCACTTGGGGCGCTGCTGCGATGGCGATGGCGTTTGTTCAGGGTGAAACCAGTTTCTATGTGCTGCGCTTTATTCTCGGTGCCGCCGAGGCCGGGTTCTTCCCGGGGATCATTTATTACTTCACCCAGTGGTTGCCGGCCTCCGAGCGCGGCAAAACCATGGCGGTGTTTCTCAGTGGTTCGGCGATTGCCTCGGTGATCTCCGGCCCGGTGTCCGGCGCGCTGTTGCACATCAGCGGTCTGGGCCTGCACGGCTGGCAGTGGATGTTCCTCATCGAGGGCGCGGCGTCGGTGGTGCTGTGCGCGTTTGTCTGGTTCTGGTTGCAGTCGCATCCGCGGCAAGCCAAGTGGTTGAGCGAGGAGGAGCGTGACGCGCTGGTGGCCGCGATTGCCGAGGAACAGCGCGCCCGCGAAGCGGTACAGGTCGCCAAGCCATCAATGTTCAAACTGTTGGCCGACCGGCAGATCGCGCTGTTCTGCTTTATCTATTTTTCCATCGCCCTGACCATTTATGGTGCGACCTTTTGGTTGCCGAGCATGATCAAGAAGATGGGCAATCTCGGCGACTTTGAAGTCGGTCTGCTCAACTCCATCCCTTGGATCATTTCGATTGTCGCCATGTACGGTTTTGCGGCGATGGCCGGCAAGTGGAAATTCCAGCAGGCCTGGGTCGCGCTGACCCTGGTGATCGCGGCCATCGGCATGTTCATGTCGACCACCGGCGGGCCGGTGTTTGCCTTTGTCGCTATCTGCTTCGCGGCGATCGGTTTCAAAGCGGCATCCGCGCTGTTCTGGCCGATTCCGCAGAGCTATCTGGATGCGCGAATCGCGGCGGCGGTGATCGCGTTGATCAATTCCATCGGCAACCTCGGCGGCTTCGTTGCGCCGACCGCGTTCGGCATTCTTGAGCAGACCACTGGCTCCATTGAGGGCGGCTTGTATGGCTTGGCGGCGACATCGCTGATCGCTGCCGTGGTGATCTTCTTCGCCCGCACCGCGCCGGGGGCCAAAGGCAACACCGGGGCAAAGCCCGCTGACGTGGCCGCCGTCGTCGCGACGGCCCGTCCGGCGGCGAACCATTGAATTGATTGTTGATCTGTCAGGAGCGTTATCTTGAAAATCACCCGTGTCAGCGTCACTCCAATCGCCTTTCGTGATCCACCGCTGCTCAATGCCAGCGGCATCCACGAACCCTTCGCCCTGCGCTCGATCATCGAGATCGAGAGTGACAACGGCTACATCGGCCTTGGCGAAAGCTACGGTGATGCCCCGGCGCTGGCGATCCAGCAGCAGTTACAGGCGCAATTGATCGGACTTGATCCGTTCAACCTCAACCAGTTGCGCGCCATCGTCCAGGCAACAGTTGCGGCAAATAAGCCTGCCAGTATTGCCGGCGCCGAACTGGCCCCCGGTTCCCATGCCAGCAAGGCGGTGAGCAATGCTTATTCGGCGTTCGAGGTGGCTTTCCTCGATTTGCAGGCGCATTACCTGAATGTGCCGCTGGTGGATCTGCTCGGCGGTGCGATACGCGATGAGGTGCCGTTCAGCGCGTACCTGTTTTTCAAATATGCCGAACATATCGATTCACCCTACAAGCCAGATAATTGGGGCGAGGCGCTGAGCGAGCAGCAAATCGTCGCGCAAGCGGCGCGGATGATCGAGGCGTACGGTTTCAAGAGCATCAAGCTCAAGGCCGGTACCCTGCCGCCGGAGCATGAGGTGGCTTGCGTCAAGGCGCTGAAAAAAGCCTTTCCCGGCTATCCGCTGCGCATTGATCCGAACGGCAACTGGTCGCTGGAGACAGCGATTCGCATGGCCGAACTGCTCGGCGATGACTTGCAGTATTACGAAGACCCGACTCCGGGCCTCGGCGGCATGGCCGAACTGCACAAGCGCACCGGGTTGCCGCTGGCGACCAATATGGTAGTAACCGATTTCGATGAACTACGCCGCAGCATCGCGCAGGACAGCGTGCAGATTGTCCTCGCCGACCACCATTACTGGGGCGGCCTGCGCGACACCCAGACGCTGGCGAAAATGTGCGATGTGTTTGGTCTCGGTGTGTCGATGCATTCCAATTCACACTTGGGCATCAGCCTGATGGCGATGGCTCACGTCGCGGCGGCAGTGCCGAATCTCGATTACGCCTGCGACACCCATTACCCGTGGCAGGAGCCGGACGAGGAAGTGATCAGGGGCGGCAAATTGCCGATTGTCGATGGCTGCGTGAAGATCACCCGTGCGCCGGGGCTGGGGCTGGAACTGGACCGTGATCAATTGGGCAAACTGCATGACCAGTACCTGAGCTGCGGGATTCGTCAGCGTGATGACGTGCGGCAGATGCAGCGTTACAAGGCGGATTGGAAAGCGGTCAAGCCGCGGTTTTGAGGTTCCGGGTCGGGCCCCATCGCGAGCAGGCTCACTCCTACATTTTGAAATGCGTTCCCCTGTAGGAGTGAGCCTGCTCGCGATGGGGCCCGACCTGTCAAAGCGTTTCTATCAACCAGTCCCGAAACGCTTTCAACGACGGCAAATTCTCGTTACGCGGCGGATACACCAGATAGTAGCGGCGGCGGCTGGTAATCGCCTCGCCCAGTTGCAGCAACTCGCCCTTGAGCAACTCCTCCTCGACCAGAATCCGCGGCACCAGGCCTACGCCGATATTGGCCCGTACGGCTTGAATCAAATGGGCCGTCATCTCGAAACTGGGGCCGATGCGCATGCTGCGATGGGGCAGTGCGTGCTGGCTGAACCACTCGGCCCAGGCCTGCGTGTTGCTGCTGACGTTGAGCAACAACTGTCCGGCGATGTGCTGCTCGGCGTCATCGCGCTCGGCGGCCGATAACTGCGCGCTGGCGATCGCCACCAGTTCCTCGGTGTGCAGGGGCAGGGCGCTCAGCCCCGGCCACTCACCGCCCCCGACGCAGATCGCGGCATCGATTTCGCTGGTATCGAAATCGATGCTCTCGATGCGTGAATGCAAATGCACGGTCATGCCCGGGTGCGCCGTGTAGAAATCTTTCAGGCGCGGCAGCAACCATTTCGAGCCGAAGGTCGGTAACGTCGCCAGGCGCAGGCTATGAATGCCTGAGCCAAATGCCATGGCCTGCAAGGTTGCACTTCGAATCTGTCCCAGTGCCTCGGCGAGTTCGCGTTGATACATGCGGCCGACATCGGTCAGCACGACCTTGCGGCCCTCGCGGTTGAACAGGCGCATGCCAAGCATTTTTTCCAGAATCTGCACCTGACGGCTGACCGCGCTTTGCGTCAGCGAAAGCTCATGGGCGGCGCGGGTGTAGCTTTCGTGGCGGGCGGCGGCTTCGAAAGCCAGCAGCAGCGACATGGACGGCGTGAGGGTGCGCGGATTCATTCGTAATTATCATGATTAGCGGGTGGAATTTACGGTTGTCCCCACAGCGCCAGGCAATGAACATGGACGGCATGAGATGGCGGAGCCTGACGCAATCATTCGTTGCGTACAACTGTTCACCGCCACACGGCCCGATTTTGACCGAGATGCCTGACCGATGATTGCCCAGCTGTTGCCCGCCAAAGCCCTGACCACTGATTACCAGCAATTTCTCAAAGCGCTGAAAGCCAGCGGATTCCGCGGTGAAATCAGCGCCGATTACGCCAGCCGCGTGGTACTGGCTACTGACAACTCGATCTACCAGCGCCTGCCGCAAGCGGCGGTGTTTCCGATGGATGCCGATGACGTCACGCGGATGGCGCGACTGATCGCCGAGCCGGCTTATGCGCAGGTGGTGATCACCCCGCGTGGCGGCGGCACTGGCACCAACGGCCAGTCGCTGACTGACGGCATCGTCGTTGACCTGTCGCGGCACATGAACCGCATTCTCGAAATCAACGTGCAAGAGGGCTGGGTGCGGGTACAGGCCGGCGTCGTCAAGGATCAGTTGAACGCGGCGCTGAAGTCCGCAGGGCTGTTTTTCGCCCCGGAACTGTCGACCTCCAATCGCGCCACCGTCGGTGGCATGATCAACACTGATGCCAGCGGCCAGGGCAGTTGCACTTACGGCAAGACCCGCGACCACGTACTCGCGTTGGACATGGTCCTGCGCGGCGGCGAGCGTCTGCACAGCGTGCCGCTGGAGGAAGGTGAACTGCAAGCACACTGCGCCCGTCAGGATCGTGTCGGTGAGGTCTATCGTTGCGCACGCAAGATCATCGATGAGCAAGGCGCGTTGATCAAAGAGCGTTTTCCCGATCTCAATCGCTGCCTGACCGGCTATGACCTGGCGCACCTGCGCGAGGCCGACAACCGCTTCAACCTCAACAGCGTGCTCTGCGGAGCTGAAGGTTCGCTGGGGTTTGTTGTCGAGGCGCGGCTGAACGTTTTGCCGATTCCCAAACACACGATGCTGGTCAATATCCGCTATGCCGGGTTCATGGATGCTTTGCGCGATGCGCGGGCGTTGATGGCGCTCAAACCGCTGTCGATTGAAACCGTCGATTCGAAGGTTTTGCTGCTGGCGATGCAGGACATCGTCTGGCACGGCGTCGCCGAGTATTTTCCAGACAGCGGCGGACGACCAACCTTGGGCATCAACCTTGTCGAGTTTTGCGGCGATGATCCCGAGGATGTGCAACGCCGCGTCGAAGCCTTCATCGAACATCTCAAAAACGACCAGACGGTTGAGCGCCTGGGGCACACGCTCGCTATCGGGCAAGCGGCGGTGAGCAAAGTCTACGGCATGCGCAAACGGGCGGTGGGCCTGCTCGGCAACGTCGCCGGTGAAGCGCGGCCGCAGCCGTTCGTCGAGGACACCGCGGTGCCGCCGCAGCACCTGGCCGAGTACATCGCCGAACTGCGCGAGCTGCTCGACAGCCATGGCTTGCAGTACGGCATGTTTGGCCACGTTGACGCGGGCGTCTTGCACGTACGGCCGATTCTCGACATGAAGGATCCGCAACAAGCGGCCTTGGTGCGTCCCGTTTCCGACGGCGTCGCGGCGCTGACTCAGCGTTACGGCGGCCTGTTGTGGGGCGAGCATGGCAAGGGGTTGCGCTCGGAATATGCCCCAAAGTTTTTCGGCGAACTGTATCCGGCGCTGCAAGCGCTGAAAGCGGCGTTCGACCCATTCAATCAGTTCAACCCGGGCAAGATCGCCACGCCGGCCAACAGCGAGGCGGCGTTGCTGAAAATCGATGGCGTCACGTTGCGTGGCGAACTCGACCGGCAGATCGACGAAAAAGTCTGGCAGGACTACGGCGCGGCGATGCATTGCAACGGCAACGGTGCCTGCTACAACTTCGATCCTGACGATGCGATGTGCCCGTCGTGGAAGGCTACCCGCGAGCGCGCGCAGTCGCCCAAGGGCCGCGCCTCGCTGATTCGCGAGTGGCTGCGTTTGCAGGGCGAGGCGGGCGTCGACGTGTTGTCCGATGCCGTGCGCACCCCGGCTTTTTTCAGCACGCTGTGGCAGCGTTGGCGCAACAGCCGCGCTAAGGCTGAGGACTTTTCCCATGAGGTTTACGACGCCATGGCCGGTTGCCTGGCGTGCAAGTCGTGCGCAGGGCAGTGCCCGGTGAAGGTCAACGTGCCGGAGTTCCGTTCGCGGTTTCTGGAGCTGTACCACAGCCGTTACCTGCGTCCGGCGCGGGATTATCTGATCGCTTCGCTGGAATACAGCATCCCGTACATGGCGCGGATTCCGGCGCTGTATAACGGATTGATGGGCGCTGCGTTCGTTCGCCGCCTGTTGCAGCGCTTGGGGGGCATGGTCGATGTGCCGCTGCTCAGCCGCTTCGATTTCCACGCAGCGATGCGCCGCTGGCAGGTGCAATCGGCAACGGTCGCGGCCTTGTCGGCGCTGACGCCAGCGCAACGTGAGCGCAGCGTGGTGATCGTTCAGGACGCCTTTACCCGCTACTTCGAGGCGCCGTTGCTGGCTGATCTGGTCGAGCTGATTTCGCGTTTGGGTTATCAGGTCTATCTGGCCCCGTTCAGTGCCAATGGCAAGCCGTTGCACGTGCAGGGATTTCTGTCGGCATTCAATCGCGCGGCGCTGCGCAACGCCCGGCAGTTGCGCGAACTGGCCGATGTCGGTGTGCCGCTGTTGGGGCTCGACCCGGCGATGACTTTGGTTTATCGCCAAGAGTACCTCAAGGTTCCCGGCATGCAGCACTGCCCGGAAGTGGCGCTGGTGCAGGAGTGGCTGCTTAAGGTCATGCCGCAGCAGGCGCCGCAGGACGCACCTGCAAAGTACCGACTGCTCGCCCACTGCACCGAGAAAACCAATGTTGGCGCCGCGACCCGGCAATGGGAGCAGGTGTTTGAGCGCGCTGGCCTGAACCTCGCCACCCAGGCCACCGGTTGCTGTGGCATGTCAGGCACTTACGGCCACGAGGCGCGCAACCGCGAGACGTCGGCGCTGATTTACGAGCAATCGTGGGCGCGTCAGGTGCAGGCGTCGGCGGAGCAGGGCGAGGCCTTGGCCACCGGTTATTCCTGCCGCAGTCAGGTCAAGCGCCAGTCGGATCAGGCGCTGCGCCATCCATTGCAGGTGTTGCTTGAGGTGCTGCGTCGCTGAGGTGCTCGTCGGCGTCGTTGTCCCAGATCAGGCGCGGGTCGAAACTCATCGCCGCGAGCATGGTAAACACCACGACCAGGCCAAAAAACAGGATGCCCGGTCGTGGCTCGATATCCCCTAGAGCCTGAAACTTCACCAGGGCCGCGACCAGCGCGACGACCAGCACGTCCAGCATCGACCAGTAGCCGATCAGCTCGACGAACCGGTACAGCTTCGAACGCTCCTTGCGCGCCCAGTCGCTGTCGCGCTGCACGGTCAACAGCAGCAAGGTGAGGGCGACAAACTTGATCCCCGGCACCGCGATGCTGGCGATGAAGATGATCAGGGCAATGTCCCACGCTCCGGCCTCCCAGAATTCCAGCACGCCGCTCATGATCGTGCTGTCGGCGCCGCTGCCGAGCATGGTGGTGTTCATCACCGGCAGCAGATTGGCCGGCACGTAAAATGCCAGCGCCGCCAGCATGTAGGCCCAGGTGCGGGCCAGCGAATTGATTTTGCGTCGGTGCAGCGGCGCGTCGCAGCGCGGGCATTGGTGCGGCTCGTCTGTCATGTCGCAGGCCAGGCCGCAGCTGTGGCACAGGCACAGGTTCAGCTCGCTGGCGGTGGGTGGTCGCTTCATAGGATGTCCCAGAGTTCACGGATGTCGCGGCCGGCAATGCGGATCATCATCAGGCTCAGCACCGCCAGCGCGAACAGGCCGATGCCGGGCAAGACATCGAGTAGCCCGGCGAGCTTGAACACCGCCACCATGGCTCCCAGCAGACACACTTCAAGCATGCTCCACGGCCGCAAGGTTTCCAGCCAGCGCATGCACAACTTGAACCCCGGCGCGCGGCGTCCGCCGAGGGCGAAGCTCAGCACCCAGGTCAGCAGCACCAGTTGAAACGCCGGGGCAATGATGATCGAGATTGCTGCGACCAGCGCGATAAACGTGATCGGCCCCTGACTCAAGGCCAGCACCGAGTCCCACAGCGTCGCACTGTTTTTCAGGCCTTTGAGGCTGATGCTCATCACCGGATAGAAATTGGCGAACAGCCACAGCATTGTCGCCGTGAACGTCAGCGCCAGGCGCTGTTCGATGGTCAGTCCGTTGTAGCGCTGAAGCACGCCGTTGCAGCGCACGCACTGGGTTTTCTGATGTTTGGCGAGTGCGACTTTTTCGTACACGCAGTCACAGTGCTCGCAGATGATCAGGTGTTCGGTGTTGACCATGGACAACGCTCGACTGCTGGCCACAAGGGCAGGGGGACTTGATCACTATAGAAGCCTGAAGCTATTGGGCAACTCGGAAACGCCGCCGGGTCGAGCATTTTTCTGAGAATTACTCTCGATTCAGCGTTTGTATTGTTATAAGGTAACGCAAATTTTTTGCCGGGCCTTTGTTTGGAAGCCTGGCTTTTCCCTTCGATTGCGAAATGCCCATGACGATTGCGCTCCCCCGTTCTGCCCCGTTGACGACTGGCCGGCTGTTATCCATCGATGCCCTCAGAGGCTTGGTCATCCTGTTCATGCTGCTTGATCACGTCCGCGAAACCTTTTTGCTGCACCGTCAGGTCAGCGATCCGATGGACATCGCCAGCACCGAGCCAGCGTTGTTTTTCAGCCGCACGCTCGCGCATTTGTGTGCGCCGGTGTTTGTACTTCTGACCGGGTTGTCTGCGTGGTTGTATGGAGAAAAATACGCCGGCAGAACCGATGTCAGCGCGTTTCTGTTCAAGCGCGGATTGTTCCTGGTGGTGCTGGAATTCACTCTGGTCAATTTCGCCTGGACGTTTCAGTTGCCACCGAGCGTGATCTACCTGCAAGTGATTTGGGCCATCGGCCTGAGCATGATCGCTTTGGCGCTGCTGGTCTGGTTGCCGCGCGCCGTACTGCTCGCGCTGAGCGTGGCGATCATCGCCGGGCACAACCTGCTCGACGCAGTGCATTTCCCGGTCGAATCAGCCATGCACGTGCCTTGGGCAATTCTGCATGACCGTGGCTGGATCGAGATCAGCGAAACCCTTCGGCTGCGAACCTCCTATCCGCTGTTGCCGTGGATTGGTGTGATCGGTCTGGGTTATGCGCTGGGGCCGTGGTTTGCCCGGGGAATGGACGCGGCTGTGCGCCAGCAACGTTTGCTGGTTGCCGGCGTGGGTGGACTGCTGGGGTTTGTGGGGCTGCGCTTGCTCAATGGCTACGGCGAAAAACCCTGGACCGTCAGCGATTCGCTGGTGCAGACCCTGATGAGTTTTTTCAATATCACCAAATACCCGCCGTCGCTGCTGTTTCTAGCGCTGACCGTCAGCCTCGGGCTGTTGCTGCTACTGGCTTTCGAGCGTGTTCAGGATCGCCGCTGGATCCGTTGGCTGACCGTTTTTGGTTCGGCGCCGATGTTCTTTTACCTGTTGCATCTGTATGCGCTGAAAGTCTTGTACCTGATTGCCGTGGCGTTGTTCGGGCTGAATCAGGGTAGCTATTTCGGCTTTTCGACGGTGGCGGCGGTGTGGCTGGCGGCAGTGGTTCTGGCCGTAGTGCTGTTCCCGGCGGTGCGCTGGTTCTCGGCACTGAAAGCGCGACGCCGGGACATCAGCTGGCTGAAATATCTGTAAATTGCGGCGACTTGTGGGAGTGAGCTTGCTCACGAAGGCGTCGGGTCAGTTGATCTATCTCTGGCTGACACACCGCTTTCGCGAGCAGGCTCGCTCCCACAGTGGACAGGTGTTGTGCCCCCGAATCGCACGCGCCGGCATTCCCTGTGGGAGTGAGCTTGCTCACGAAGGCGTCGCGTCAGCTGACTTATCTGTAGCTGACACACCGCTTTCGCGAGCAGGCTCGCTCCCACAGGTTTCACACTGCCTGGATTATTTGCGATCCAGCCACACGGTCTGCGCATTGCAGAATTCACGCACGCCGAAGTGCGAAAGTTCGCGGCCGAAACCGCTTTTCTTCACACCGCCGAAGGTCACCCGTGGATCGCTGGCGGAGTAGCCGTTGATGAACACGCCGCCGGTTTCCAGTTCGCTGGTGAGTTGCTGGGCCAATGGCACGTTGGCGGTGTAGATCGTGGCGGTCAGGCCGAATTCGCTGTCGTTCGCCAGCGCCACGGCATGCGCACAATCGCGGGCGGTGATGATCGAGGCGACCGGGCCGAACAGTTCCTGTTTGAACGAGGTCATGCGGTCGGTGACGTTGGCCAGCACGGTCGGCTCGTAGTAGTTACCCGCTCCTTCAACCTTGCCGCCACCCAGCAACAGCGTCGCGCCTTCTTCAAGGGTGTCGCGCACTTGCTGGTCGAGTTCGTCACGCAGATCGAATCGTGCCATCGGCCCGATATAAGTGTCGGCGTTCAGTGGATCGCCCATCTTCAGTTGACGTGTCGCTTCAACGAATTTGCGGGTGAATTCCTCGACCACGCCCTGTTCGATGATCAGACGTTTGGCGGCCGCGCAGACCTGGCCGGAATTCTGATAGCGGCCGATCACTGCCGCTTGCACGGCCTCATCCAGATCGGCGTCATTGAGCACAAT
This sequence comes from Pseudomonas sp. SWRI81, assembly GCF_014268545.1. NCBI lineage: Bacteria > Pseudomonadati > Pseudomonadota > Gammaproteobacteria > Pseudomonadales > Pseudomonadaceae > Pseudomonas > Pseudomonas sp. SWRI81. Next base: position 48,322 of record NZ_JABWQS010000020.1, on the reverse strand, counting down.
GAACGGATCGGAGCCGCCCAGTTCCAGCACGCACTTCTTCAAGGCTGCACCGGCCTGCGCACCGATAGCCATCCCGGCACGGACACTGCCAGTCAGTGTCACGGCGGCGATGCGCGGATCGGCGATGGCTGTGGATACGCCTTCGGGGGTGACGTTGATCACTTCAAACACACCATCGGCGAAGCCGGCACGGGTGAAGGCATCGCGCAGCAGATAGGCGCTGCCCATGACGTTAGGCGCATGCTTGAGCACGTAGGTGTTGCCGGCGATCAGGGTCGGGACGGCGCCGCGCAGCACTTGCCAGATCGGGAAGTTCCACGGCATCACGGCGAGGATCGGCCCGAGCGGACGGTATTCGATGCGCGCCTTGCCGCCTTCGACCTGAGTGGTTTCGGCATCAAGCATGGCCGGACCGTGTTCGGCGTACCACTCGCAGAGCCGGGCGCATTTTTCGACTTCGCCACGGGCCTGAGCAATCGGCTTGCCCATTTCCTGAGTGATCATCGTTGCCATGGCTTCAGCGCCGTCGCGCAGGGCACCCGCCAGCGCGGTCAACAAGCGGGAGCGATCCTGCAACGGCTGGCGTTTCCATTTGTTGAAACCGAAGGCCGCGCGAGTCAGCGCGGCGTCGAGGTCGGCGGCGGATTCAAAAGCGTAGTGGCCGATCTGCTCGCCGGTGGCGGGGTTGATCGAAATAGCGTGGGTCTGGCTGGAAATCTGGCTCATGGCGTCGTCCTGCTGTTCGGTGGATTGGGCCTAGAGTAGGGTGGCGTTTGTTTTCTGGAAACTGAATAATACAGAGTGTTTCTTTCACGATTGGAGAATGACTGTGGATCTGGTGCAACTGGAAATGTTCAAAGCCGTGGCTGAACACGGCAGCATCAGCGCCGCCGCCGCGCAGATTCACCGCGTGCCGTCGAACCTGACCACGCGGATCAAGCAGCTCGAACAGGACCTCGGCGTCGATTTGTTCATCCGCGAGAAAAGCCGTTTGCGTCTGTCGCCGGCGGGGTGGAGTTTTCTTGAGTACGCGCGACGTATTCTCGATCTGGTGCAGGAAGCCCGCGCCACCGTCGCGGGTGAGGAGCCGCAAGGTGCATTTCCCTTGGGGTCGCTGGAAAGTACCGCGGCGGTGCGCATTCCCGAATTGCTGGCTGCGTACAACCAGCAGCATCCGAAGGTCGACCTGGACCTGTCCACCGGGCCTTCGGGAACGATGATCGACGGTGTGCTCTCCGGGCGTCTGGCCGCGGCGTTTGTCGACGGCCCGGTGCTGCATCCGGCGCTGGAAGGCGTGCCGGCGTTCGAAGAGGAAATGGTCATCATTGCACCGCTCAATCACGCGTCGGTCGAGCGTGCGGCGGATGTGAACGGCGAGAATATTTATGCCTTTCGTTCCAACTGTTCCTACCGCCACCATTTCGAAAAATGGTTCAGCACTGACGCCGCCGTCCCGGGCAAGATCTTCGAAATGGAGTCGTACCACGGCATGCTCGCTTGCGTCAGCGCCGGTGCCGGTCTGGCACTGATGCCGCGCAAAATGCTGCAAAGCATGCCCGGCAGCGCGACCGTCAGCGTCTGGCCGCTGACGGCGGATTTCCGTTATCTGACCACCTGGCTGGTGTGGCGGCGGGGCACGGTGTCGCGCAGTTTGAGCATGTTTGTACGGTTGCTCGAGGAGCGCGGCGTGGTGCGTGAACAAGGCTGAACATGTCTTCTTATGGCGTGCCGTTGCGCCCGTACAGACGATAACCGTCGCGCTGATCCAAGCGATCATAGTAGGCGCGCACAGCAGCAAAATCCGCATGATCGAGCGGCGTTTCGAACCAGCGATTCACCGACAGCCCGATGGGGATGTCCGCCAGCGAAAACTGCTCACCACTGACGTAAGCGCCGGTCTTGTCCAACTGCCGGTCGAGAATTTCCATGTTCCGCGCCCAGTCGCGGCAACCCTGCGCGAGGGCGTCGCGGTCCTGGTAATCCGGCGATTTGCGCACCAGCGCCATCAACGGATACGACCACGAGCGGTTCAGCTCCGAAGCCTGCCAGTCGATCCACTGATCGACCCGAGCCCGGGCGATCGGCTCAGGCGGGTACAGATGGACGCCCGCGTAACGTGTCGCCAGGTAACGGATGATCGTGTTGGATTCCCAGAGAGTGAAATCGCCGTCCTGAATCACCGGCACCATGGCGCAGGGATTGAGCGCGAGAAATTCCGGGGTGTTGGGTGATTTGAAGCCGGAACCCCAGTCTTCGCGCGTAAATGGAAGGTCCAGCTCAGCACAGGTCCACAGCACTTTGCGCACGTTGATCGACGAGGCTTTTCCGAGTATTCGCAGCATGGGGTCTCCCTGTCTTGGTGGTCTCGAACGCAGAGAAATACCATAGCGCAAAACACAAGACCCGCATTGCGCGGGCCTTGGGGTATCAGCACTTAATGACTGATGGTGCGTAATTTATCGATTGAGAAACGCCAACAGATCTTCGTTCAACGCCTGCGCGTGGGTCACGGCAAACCCGTGCGGCGCGCCCGCGTAAACCTTCAACTCGGCGCCCTTGATTTGCGCGGCCGCCTGCTTGCCAGTGGTTTCGAACGGCACGATCTGGTCGCCGTCGCCGTGAATCACCAGCGTCGGTACATCAATCACGGCCATGTCGGGACGGAAGTCGGTTTCCGAGAACGCAGTGACGCAATCGACGGTGCCCTTGAGCGAGGCCAGCAGCGCAATGTTGAGGGTTTGGGTGAGTACGCCGTCGGAGACTTTCTGGCCCTGATTGATACCGAAGAACGGCGTATTGAAGTCAGCGATAAACTGCGCGCGATCTTTCAGCAGACCGGCCTTGATCCCGTCGAACACCGACTTGTCGACGCCTTCGGCAAAATCGGCTTGCTTGCCGAACACCGGCGTCACCGCGCCCAGCAACACCAGACCGGCAACACGCTCGCTACCATGGCGGGCGATGTAGCGGCTGACGTCACCGCCACCCATGGAAAAGCCGACCAGGGTTACGTCGCGCAGGTCCAGGTGGTTGATCAGCCCGGCGATGTCGTCGGCAAAGGTGTCGTAATCGTAACCGGTCCACGGCTGATCGGAGCGGCCGAAACCACGGCGGTCGAACGCGATGGTGCGGTAGCCGCGGCTGCTCAGATATTCCATCTGGTATTCCCACATGTCGGCATCCAGCGGCCAGCCGTGGCTGAACAGCACGGGTTTGCCACTGCCCCAGTCCTTGTAATAGATCTCGGTGCCGTCTTGGGTTTTGAAGGTGCTCATGAAAACTCCTTGTGATCGCTGGTGGGATGCATGGATGCCGAATGGGCAACGGCCACTATCCGCGCAAACCGCGCAGGGCACTTGTACGCAAGTGCTGGTTTGGCAGCGGGAAGGGCGGCACATTGCGCCATGAGTGTTTCAACCTGACATTACAAAAAAAGGCGACTTGCTCGCGCAATCGCCCTTTTCAAGATGGTTGAGGATCGTCAGTTTTTACCGAAACGCCGGCACCACATGCTTGATAAACAACTCCAGCGATTTCTTCTTCTCCGCATGCGGCAAGCTGTTATCACACCAGAAACTGAACTCATCCACGCCCAGTTCCTGGTAGTACTTGATCCGCGGAATGATTTCTTCCGGCGTACCAATCATCGCGGTCTTGTGCAGGCTCTCCAGCTCAAACTCAGGACGCCCGGCGAACTTCTCTTCCGGACTGGGCGCGAGAAAACCATTGACCGGCGTCTCCTTGTTACCGAACCACGCATCGAACGTGCGATAGAAACGCGAAATGGCTTTGGCGCCGACCTTCCAGCCATCCGGATCGTCGGCGGTGTGCACATGCGTATGACGCAGCACCATCAATTGCGGGCGCGGTACATCCGGGTTGTTGTCGAGCGCAGTCTGAAATTTGTTCTTCAGGTCGACGACTTCTTCGTCCCCTTTCATCAATGGCGTGACCATCACATTGCAGCCGTTGGCCACGGCGAAGTTGTGTGAGTCCGGGTCGCGGGCGGCGATCCACATCGGTGGGTTGGGTTTCTGGATCGGTTTTGGCACGCTGGTTGAGGTGGGGAATTTCCAGATGTCGCCGTCGTGGGCGTAGTCGCCTTGCCAGAGGGCGCGGACCACCGGGACCATTTCGCGCAGGGCCTGGCCGCCGCTGGAGGCAGGCATGCCGCCGGCCATGCGATCGAATTCAACCTGATAGGCGCCACGGGCGAGGCCGACTTCCATGCGGCCGTTGCTGATCACGTCGAGCAAGGCGCATTCACCGGCGACGCGCAGCGGGTGCCAGAACGGCGCGATGATGGTGCCGGCGCCGAGGTGAATGGTAGTGGTTTTCGCCGCGAGGTAGGCCAGCAGTGGCATCGGGCTTGGGGAAATGGTGTATTCCATGGCGTGGTGTTCGCCGATCCACACGGTGCTGAAACCGCCTGCCTCGGCCATCAAGGTCAGTTCGGTGAGGTCTTCGAACAGTTGGCGGTGGCTGACGCTTTCGTCCCAGCGTTCCATGTGAATGAACAGGGAAAATTTCATGACGCTTCCTCGGATCTTTTGTTGTTGTGGCTACAAAACTTGTAGGAGCGAGCCTGCTCGCGATGGCGGTGTGTCAGAAAACACATCGACATCGGATAAATCGCTATCGCGAGCAGGCTCACTCCTACAGTTGATTTGTGCGGATCTGACGATCAGGCCGGAACGGGCAGGGCGCCCATCTTGCCGTGGCAGTACACCAGCGGTCCGGCGACTTGCTCGGGGACGATCAGGTTCTTTACGGCGCCGACCATGATGGCGTGGTCGCCGCCTTCGTATTCGCGCCACAGTTCACATTCAATGATAGCCGTCGCGTTGGCGAGGATCGGGTTGCCCCGTTCGCTCAAGGTCCACTCGATGCCCTGCGCCTTGTCCTTGCCTTTGCGGGCGAAGGCATAGGCTTCGCTTTGCTGGCCGCTGGACAACAGATGAATCGCAAAGCGTTTGTTCTTGATCAGAACGGGGTAGGAATCAGAGCTGTAGTTGGGGCAGAACAGCACCAGCGCCGGATCCATCGACAGCGAACTGAATGCGCTGGCGGTCAGGCCGACGATCTGGCCGTCGTCATCCAGGGTGGTAATGACGGTGACGCCAGACGGGAACGAGCCCATGACTTGTTTGTAGAGGGTGGCATCGATCATTGGACGGTCCTCGGGTGTTGTGACGCTGTTTTTATGTGTTTGTTGGTCTGATGGTATACCAGTATTCAATCTTTGCAAGGGCTTTTCAGCTGAACCGATAAACGTGCTGCGTTCGTCGGAAACTCAGCATTTACAGGGCTTACGGCTGGTCCAGCAGCCGCTCTATCAGCGAGGATGGCGTATCAGATAGCGTTGCAATCAACGGATCAGCCTTGTGAAAAGTTTGGAATACCATAATATGGTCTGCATCTGAGGGGCGACCAGAGAGTCCTCCCGGTTTGGCTTCATACAACGATAAAAACAGACCAACTCGAGTTCATGCATATGTCCCAGATGTCCCGGCAAGATCCGTTGATCGAGAATCATACGGTCGACTACGTCCCACTCGCGGAACGCCACGGGAAGGCCCGCGACCTGTTTACCCTTTGGTTCAGCACCAACATCGCGCCACTGCCCATTGTCACCGGCGCCATGGTGGTTCAGGTGTTCCATCTCGATCTGTTTTGGGGGCTGCTGGCGATTGCGCTGGGGCACATGATCGGCGGCGTGGTGATTGCGCTGGCGTCGGCCCAGGGGCCGCGCATGGGCATTCCGCAAATGGTCCAGAGTCGCGGTCAGTTCGGCCGTTATGGCGCGCTGCTGATCGTGTTCTTCGCGGCGATCATCTACATCGGTTTCTTCATTTCCAACATCGTGCTGGCGGGTAAATCCATCGTCGGCATTGCGCCGTCGGTGCCGGCGTCGCTGAGCATTCTGATCGGCGCCCTGGCGGCCACGGCGATTGGCGTGATCGGCTACAACTTCATCCACACGCTGAACCGCATTGGCACCTGGGTGATGGGCGGCGCGTTGCTTGCCGGATTCCTTTACATCTTCGCCCATGACTTGCCGGCGGACTTCTTCACTCGCGGCAGTTTCAATCTCTCCGGATGGCTGGCGACGGTGTCGCTGGGGATCATCTGGCAGATCAGCTTCTCGCCGTACGTGTCCGATTATTCGCGCTACCTGCCGGCCGATATTGGCATTGCCAAGCCGTTCTGGGCGACTTACCTGGGCGCGACGCTGGGGACAATTCTGTCGTTCACCTTCGGCGCCGTTGCGGTGCTGGCAACTCCGGAAGGCACCGAAGCCATGGCGGCGGTCAAGCAATCGACCGGTTGGCTGGGGCCGATTCTGATGGTGCTGTTTCTGCTCAATATCATCAGCCACAACGCGCTGAATCTGTATGGCGCGGTGCTGTCGATCATCACCTCGATCCAGACCTTCGCCAGCCAATGGACGCCGAGCATCAAGGTGCGCGTGGTGTTGTCGGGCTTGATTCTGGCGGGTTGCTGCGTGGTGGCGCTCGGCGCGTCGGAGGACTTCATCGCCGAGTTCATCGGCCTGATTCTCGCGTTGTTGTTGGTGCTTGTACCGTGGGCCTCGATCAACTTGATCGACTTTTACCTGATCAAGCGCGGCCACTACGACATCACCTCGATCTTCCGCGCCGATGGCGGGATTTACGGACGCTTCAACCTGCACGCGATCATCGCTTACTTCATTGGCATCATCGTGCAGCTGCCGTTTGCCAACACCTCGCTGTACGTCGGGCCTTACGCCAACCTGGTGGAGGGAGCCGATTTGTCATGGCTGGTGGGCCTGGTGGTAACGGTTCCGCTGTATTACTGCCTGGCGACCCGCGGGCAGGTGCAGCAGAGCAGGGCGGCAAAACTGAGCTATCGCTCATAACCGATTACTGTGGCGAGGGAGCTTGCTCCCGCTGGACTGCGCAGCAAGCCCCGCTTTTACAAGCGAAGAGCGGACTGCTGCGTGCCCCAGCGGGAGCAAGCTCCCTCGCCACACTTGATTTTGTGATTCCTGCGTATTTCAGCGGTCACTCAAATTGGCCATATCGATCCCCTTTTGGCCGATCCGCCACTGTGATCCCGCTACGCTGTCAGCAAGAATCGGAGCCGTAACAACACGCTCGACCTTTTTTGCCCTTGGCTATCGTTACAGCCACTGCCGTGTACAGAACATAAAAACCATCGACTCACGTCGCATTCGGGGAAACAACCATGGTCACGATCAAACGCATTCTGGGCGCCACCGTGTGTGGGCTGACGCTGCTGGCCAGCGCCGTCCAGGCCGAGCAGCGCGAACTGCGGGTGTATAACTGGGCGGATTACATCCTGCCTGCGGTGCCCAAGGACTTCGCCGAGCAAAGCAAGATCAAAGTGACCTGGGACACCTTCGACACCAACGAGTCGCTGGAAGCCAAACTGCTCACCGGCAACTCCGGTTACGATCTGGTGGTGCCGTCCAACCAGTTCCTCGAAACCCAGATCAAGGCGGGTGTGTTCCAGAAACTCGACAAATCGAAACTGCCGAACTGGCAGCATCAGGATCCGGCCTTGCTGAAGTTGCTTGATGCCAACGACCCCGGCAATCAGTACGGCATGCCTTACATGTACGGCACGGTGCTGATCGGCTTCAACCCGGCCAAGGTCAAGGCAGCACTGGGTGACAACGCGCCGGTGGACAGTTGGGACCTGGTGTTCAAGCCCGAGAACATGGAAAAGCTCAAGGCCTGTGGCGTGGCGATGCTCGATTCGCCTTCGGAGATTCTGCCGCTGGCCCTGCATTACCTCGGCCTCGATCCGAACAGCCAGAACCCGGCGGACTATGAAAAGGCCAAGGCCTTGATGATGAAGATCCGCCCTTACGTGACCTACTTCAACTCGGCCAAGTACATGACCGACATCGCCAACGGCGATATCTGCGTGGCGATCGGTTATTCGGGCAGCTTCTACCAATTCGGCAATCGCGCCAAAGAGGCGGGCAACGGCGTGGTGGTCGACTGGCGCTTGCCGAAGGAGGGCGCGCCGATCTGGTTCGATACGTTCGCCATCCCAAAGAGCGCGAAGAACGTCGCCGAAGCCCACGAATTTCTCAACCATCTGCTTGAGCCGAAAGTGATCGCGCCGATCAGCGATTTCCTCGGTTACCCGAATGCCAACAAGGACTCGATGCCGCTGGTCAACAAGGAGATTACCGACAACCCCAACCTGACGCCGACCAGCGAGGCGCTGAAAACCCTTTACGTCGTCCAGCCATTACCGCAGAAAATGGAGCGGGTACGCACGCGGGTGTGGACCAGTATCAAATCCGATAAATAAGGGCACCGCATATCCAATGTGGGAGCGAGCCTGCTCGCGAAAGCGGTGTCTCAGTCGACGAGAATGTTGACTGACCCGGCGCCTTCGCGAGCAAGCCCGCTCCCACAGTTGGGGTGTGTGGTGTCATTCAGGGTTGCGTTCAGCCTCGCGCGTCGTCACCAGACTCAACAGCACCGACCCCAGAATCACTGACCCGACTATCACCAGCGACCATTCCACCGGCATGTGAAACCACGGCATCGCGACCATCTTGCCGCCGATAAACACCAGCACAATCGCCAAGCCATACTTGAGCAGGTGGAAGCGGTCGGCCATGTCCGCCAGCAGGAAGTACAGCGCGCGCAGGCCCATGATCGCGAAGATGTTCGAGGTGAACACAATAAACGGGTCGGTGGTCACGGCGAAGATCGCCGGGATGCTGTCGACGGCGAACATCAAGTCGCTGGCCTCGATCAGCACCAGCACCAGGAACATCGGCGTCGCCCAGCGCACGCCGTTCTGCAGGATGAAAAACTTCTCGCCATGAAAACCGCTGGTAATCCGCAGATGCCCGCGCACCCAACGCAGCAACGGGTTGTTGTCGAGGTCCGGTTGCTGGTCGGCGAACACCAGCATCTTGATCCCGGTGAAGATCAGGAACACCCCGAACGCATACAGTAGCCATTCAAACTGCGACACCAGCCACACGCCGGCGAAGATCATCACCGCGCGCATCACGATCGCCCCGAGCACGCCGTACAACAGCACCCGGCGCTGCAATTCCGGCGGCACGGCGAAGTAACTGAAGATCATGACGAAGACGAACATGTTGTCGATCGACAGCGACTGCTCGATCAGGTAACCGGTGAGGAACTCCAGGGTTTTCTGCCGGGCGATTTCGCCGCCGAATTCGCCGTGCAGATACCACCAGAGCAAACCGGCGAAGCTCAGGGCCAACAGACACCAGGCAATCACCCAGGCCAGGGCCTCACGCACTGATACCCGATGCGCCTTGCGCCCGCCGAAGACAAACAAGTCCAGAGCCAGCATGGACAGAACAAAGACGATGAAGGCGCCCCACATCCAGGGTTCGCCGATATTGAGGTTCGTGGCAGGCACGGGCACGCTCCCTGTCTTGTTACTTGCAGTGTTATCGCTGATCCGATGGCAAGCGCATCCCCCCTGTGGGAGCGGGCTTGCTCGCGAAAGCGGTGGAACAGTGACGTTGAGGTTCCCTGACACACCGCGTTCGCGAGCAAGCTCGCTCCCACAGGGATCACCGTTGCCTCTGGATCAAGTCAGACAGGGCCATGCTAACGACGGGTTTACCGGAAAGAAAAATCGTTTATTTCTGACTGATAGTTCGGCAAAACCGAAGTTTCAGCGGAAAAATTCCCCCGGTGTTTCACCAAACTGCTGGCGAAACGCGGCGATAAACGCCGAGGTCGAGTCGTAACCGCAGGCGAGCGCGACGTCGGTCACGCGCTCGCCATTCTCCAACGGCGTCAGCGCGCCGAGCAGGCGCAAACGCTGGCGCCAGGCGCGAAAGGTCAGGCCGGTTTCGCGCAGAAACAGGCGGGTAAGGGTCTTCTCGGTGACGCCGAATCTGTCGCTCCAGTGGCTCAGCGTGGTTTGTTGTTCCGGATGCTGTTCGAGGCTCTGATAGATCTGCCGCAGGCGCGGGTCCTGCGGCAGCGGCAGCATCAGGTCGATGTGCGGGGCCTCGGCCAATTGATCGAGGATCACTTGCGCGAGGCGGCCATGGGCGCCGTTCTCGTCGTATTCCACCGGGACCTGACTGAACGCGCGGATCAGTTCTTTGAGCAGATCGCTGACCCCGAGCACATGGCAGCGCTCAAGCGCCCAGCCGGTCACGCTGCAATCGATATACAGGCTACGCATCTCGGTGTGCGGCGAGCTGAACACGCGGTGCGGCACACCCGCCGGAATCCACACGGCACGCTCTGGCGGGGCGACGAAACGACCGACGCCGGTCTGGATTTCCAGCACGCCCTGAATGGCGTAGGACAACTGCACCCACGGATGACTGTGACGGCGGGTCAGGGCGCGATTGGGCAGCGATTCGGTGCGCCCGTAGAGCGGACGCGGCAGGCTGGGCAGCCCGGGAATGCTGCGACGGATGCTTTTCTCATGTCCTTTAGGCGGCATTCTGTGGCCCTTCGGCGTTAGTCGGTCATCGGCAGTCACGGTAGAGTCCTTGGCACGCACTGGCAACCCCCGGATGATCCGACCATGACCCGCCCACGTTTTTTGCCTGACAACTTCACCCTGACGCTGATTGGCGTTGTTCTGCTCGCCAGTTTCCTGCCGGCCAGCGGGCAGGTCGCGGTCGGTTTCGGCTGGCTGACCAACCTGGCCATCGGGCTGCTGTTTTTCCTGCATGGCGCCAAGCTGTCCCGCGAATCGATCATTGCCGGCGCCGGCCACTGGCGCCTGCATTTGCTGGTGTTCGGCCTGACCTTCGTGCTGTTTCCGCTCCTCGGTCTGGCACTCAAACCGCTGCTGTCGCCGTTGATCGGCGATCAGTTGTACATGGGCATGCTTTACCTCTGTGCACTGCCAGCCACGGTGCAGTCGGCGATTGCCTTCACTTCGCTGGCACGGGGCAATATTCCTGCGGCGATTTGCAGTGCGGCGGCGTCGAGCCTGTTCGGGATTTTCCTCACGCCGCTGCTGGTGACGCTGCTGCTCAACGTCCACGGCGACGGCGGCTCGACCCTCGATGCGATCGTCAAAATCAGCGTGCAACTGCTGCTACCGTTTATTGCCGGACAGATCGCCCGCCGCTGGATCGGTGCGTGGGTCGGGCGCAACAAGAACTGGCTGAAGTTCGTCGATCAGGGTTCGATTCTGCTGGTGGTTTATGGCGCCTTCAGCGAAGCGGTCAACGAGGGCATCTGGCAGCAGATTCCGCTGTGGGAGTTGCTGGGTCTGGTGCTGGTCTGCTGCATCCTGCTGGCGCTGGTGCTGCTGGCCTCTTCGCTACTGGGCAAGGCCTTTGGTTTCAATCAGGAGGACCGCATCACCATTCTGTTCTGCGGTTCGAAAAAGAGCCTGGCCACCGGCGTGCCGATGGCGCAGGTGCTGTTTGCCGGCAGCACCATTGGCGTGCTGATTTTGCCGCTGATGCTGTTCCACCAGATTCAACTGATGGTGTGTGCGGTGCTGGCGCAGCGGTACGCGAAGCGGCCGGAGTCGCTGCCGGAGTTGATGGCGCAGGTCGATCCGTGACCTGCGGGCATCAAACGATATCGTCGATCAGGATATGGTTCAGTCCGCGGCTGCACTGCTCGATCCGCGCTTCGACCTTATAGACCTTGCGCAGCATCTGCTCGGTGATCACCTCATGGCTCGGGCCGCTGCCCTGGCTGGTGCCGTCGGCGATAACCAGCACCTGATCGGCAAAGCGCAATGCCTGGTTCAGGTCATGGATGGCGATGAACACAATCACTTCGCGCTGACGCGCCAGGCTGCGCATGAAGTTCAGTACCTGCACTTGCCGATGCATGTCGAGGGCGCTGGTCGGCTCGTCCATCAGCAGGATTTCCGGCTCGCGCACCAGCGTCTGGGCGATGGACACCAGCTGTTGCTGGCCGCCGCTGAGTTCGCCGAGATTGCGGAACGACAGGGCGGTGATGCCCAGCGCGGCGAGAATCTCGTCGACCAGTTTCAGCTCGTCATCGTGCACCGCCCAGCCCGGCGTCAGTTGCTTGCGCGCCAGCAACACGGACTCGTACACCGTCAACCGCGCACTGGCGTTCAGGCCTTGGGGCATGTAGCTGATGCCCGTCGGGCCTTTTTTCGAATCCTGCAAAATCACTTGGCCGGGGCCGTCGAGTAAACCGGCCATGCGCTTGAACAGGGTCGACTTGCCAGCCGCGTTCGGCCCGACTACCGCGACCACTTGCCCGCCGCAAAACATCGCCGTCGAGACTTCGCGAATAATCTCGCGCTGGCCGTAGCGCGCGCCGAGATTGTCCAGTTGCAGCTTCACCATGAGTTTTTCTTCCCGCCCAGAATCAGTGAAATGAAGAACGGCACGCCGATCAGCGACGTGACGACGCCGATCGGGAAAATCGCGCCGGGGATCAGGGTCTTGCTGACCACCGAACTGGCGGACAGGATCAACGAACCGGTGAGCAGCGAGGCCGGCAGGAAGAAACGCTGGTCTTCGCCAATCAACATGCGCGCGATGTGCGGCCCGACCAGGCCGATGAAGCCGATGGTGCCGACAAATGCCACCGGAAACGAGGCGAGCAGGCTGACCATGATCAGCGTCTGAAAACGCAGGCTGCGCACGTTGATGCCGAAACTGGCGGCCTTGTCGTCGCCCAGACGCAGGGCGGTCAAGGCCCAGGCGCGTTTGGCGAAGATCGGCAGGGTAATCAGAATCACCAGGCAGATGATGCCCAGCTTCGGCCACGTCGCTTTGGTCAGGCTGCCCATGGTCCAGAACACCACGGCGGCGACGGCTTGTTCGGTGGCGAAGAACTGCACCAGCGCCAACAGCGCGTTGAAGGTGAACACCAGCGCAATGCCGAGCAGCACGATGGTTTCTGCGGTGACGCCACGGCGCATGCTCAGGAAATGAATCAGCAGCGCCGAGAGCATGGCCATGATGAACGCATTGAGCGGCACCATGAATTGCGCGGCCAGCGGAAACAGCGCGACGCCGAACGCCAGACTCAGGGCCGCGCCGAAACTGGCGGCAGCGGAGATGCCCAGGGTAAACGGGCTGGCCAGCGGGTTGTTGAGGATTGTCTGCATTTGTGCGCCGGCCAGCGACAGCGCTGCGCCGACGGCCACCGCCATCAACGCCACGGGCAGGCGAATGTCCCACATCACCACGCGCACTTGGGGTGAAGCACTGTCGGGTGAGAACAGCGCGCCGAGCACTTCGCCGAGGCTGTAGCTCGCCGGGCCCAGCGCCAGATCGAGCAGCACGCTGCACAGCAACAGAATCACCAGCCCGGCGAGGATCAGGCGTTTACGCAGCACCAGGCGGCGATAGGTTTCGCCTTGGAGTACCACCGTTTCGGTCATCGCGTTCATGGTTTGGCCTCAGGGTTGCGCAGGCTGACAAAGTAGCCTGACTCATACGGCACGGGCAGGAAGCGTTCGTGCAGCTCGCGGAACGAGGCGTCCGGGTCGAGATCGGCAAACAAGTCCGGGTGAAACCATTTCGCCAATTGTTGAATGGCGACGAACTGGTACGGACTGTTGTAGAACTGATGCCAGATCGCGTGGAAGGCCTGATCTTCCTGGGCCTTGATGCCGGCGTAGGCCGGACGCTGGGTGTACCAGGCAAGCTTTTTGCGCGCTTGTGCCATGTCCGCACCGGGGCCGACGCCGACCCAATGACCGCCGGGGGCAAACGCTTCCCAGTTGGCGGTGGTGACCACCACATGGGCCGGATTGGCGACGATGACTTGCTCGGGATTCAACTGGCCGAAGGTGGTCGGAATGATACCGCGGGCGATGTTGTTGCCACCGGCCATGTCGACAAACCGGCCGAAGTTCTCGTTGCCGAAACTCAGGCAACAGTCATCGGTGTAGCCGCCGATGCGTTCGATGAACACGTTCGGACGCGGCGGGTGGTGTTTTTCGATGACGTCGGTGACGCGGTGGATCTGCTGGTTACGGAAATCGATGAACGCTTGGGCACGTTGTTCCTTGCCGAACAACTGGCCGAACAAGCGCATGGTCGGCTCGGTGTTCTGCATCGGGTTATTGCGGAAATCGACATACACCACCGGGATGCCGAGGGCGTCGAGTTTTTCGATGTAGCGCGCATCTTCGGTGGCGTGCTGAGCCTCGATGTTGAGGATGATTACGTCCGGGCGTTGCGAGATTGCCTGCTCGATATCGAAGGTGCCGTCTTCGAAGCCGCCGAAGGTGGGGATTTTCGCGATGTCGGGGAATTTGCGCAGGTAAGCGTTATAGGTGTCCGGGTCCGACTGGATCAGGTCCTTGCGCCAGCCGACGATCCGTTCGATCGGGTTGTGCGTGTCGAGGGCGGCGACCAGGTACAACTGCCGGCCTTCGCCAAGAATCACTCGCCTGACCGGCAAATGCACCTTGACCTTACGCCCCAGCAGATCGGTGACCTCGGTGCGCGCAGCCTGCGCATCGTCAGCGTGAGCGCTGCGCGGCACCAGGGAAAACAGGCTCAGCAGTCCTGCCAGTAACAGCGCAGCGACAGCGAGGCTGCGTCGATCGAAAATCACCATGGTCAAAGCCTTTACAAAAGTCAGTGCGCCCGACAGCTCACGCCGCCCTGCGCCTGAACGTTTTAGAAATCGACAGTCGCCGACAGTAATAAAGTGCGCGGTGAGCCCTGGGAGAACGCGCCGTAGGAGGCGACGCCCGACCAGTACTCGTGGTCGAACACGTTCTGCACGGTGGCGCGAAACGTGGTCGGCCGATCATCGATGCGGGTGCTGTAGCGGGCGCCGACATCGAAGCGGGTCCAGTCATCGAGTTTTTGTGTGTTGGCCTGGTTCACATATTGGCTGCCGGTGTGAATGGCGCCGCCGGTCAGGGTCAAGCCGTCAAGCCACGAACTGTCCCACTCGGCCCACAGGTTGGCCTGCACCGATGGCACGCCGACCGGTTTATTGCCACGGTTGGCCGCCACTGCGGTTTTGCTGAGTTCGGCATCAAGCAGGGTCACGCCGCCGAGCAAGCGTATGCCGGGGACGACTTCGCCAAACACATTCAGCTCCAGCCCGCGATTGCGTTGTTCGCCCTGCACCGAGAACACGCCGGCGGCCAGCTCGCCGCTGGGCTTGGTGATCTGGAACAGGCTGAGGGTGGAGGTGAAGGTGCCGTAGTCGGCCTTGACCCCGACCTCATGCTGACGGGAAACATACGGGGCGAAGATTTCGCCGGCGTTGACCGCGCTGGACGGCGCAATGTCGCCCTTGCTCAGGCCTTCGATGTAGTTGTAGTAAAGCGAGACGTGTTCCCAGGGTTTGAGCACCACGCCGAACAGCGGCGTGGTCCGACCGTCGTCGTAGGAGGCGGTGACTCTGCCTGCCGCGTTGTAGTTATCGGACTGGATGTTCTGCTTGCGCAGGCCGAGGGTCATCTGCGCGCGGTCATCGAGAATCGACAGGGTGTCGGCCAGCGCCACGCCGGTCAGTTCGCTTTCGGATACTTTCGGCGTATCCGGTTTTGGAATGTAAGGTTCCGGACGATCCGCCGGGTGATAGATGTTCGACAGAATCGGCGCGGCGGAAATGATGCCGCGCGACAGCACGTCGCGATAGCGACTGACCTGCACGGTAGTGCGGTGACTGATTGGCCCGGTGTCGAAGCGCAGCCGTGCGCCGGCGTCAACGGTGTAGCGCTCGACTTCGAACTTGTAATAACCAGGCGTTGAAGACGTGTCGCCGGCGGCATTGATGATGGTCGGCGTCTGGTCGGACATGCGCGCGACATCCGACTTGCCGCCACCGGCATGGGTGAACACCGTCAAGGCGTCGCTGAGGTCGTACTCGCCGCTGAACAACGCGGACTGGTCACGGGTTTTCGACCAGCCCCAGTCCTGACTGACGCTGGTACGGCCATTGGCCGCGGAAGGGATGTCAACGCCCGGCGCGATCAGGAATGGCCGTGAGGCGGCATCGAAGCGTTCTTTTTGCTGCAGCCAGTCGAAGCTGGTGCGCAGGCGTTCACCTTGATAGTCGAGGGAAATTGCACCGATATCAACGTGGCGTGACTGAGCGTCAATCGCGGTATCGCCGAGCTGCGTACTGCCGTTGATGCGCACGCCGAAGCGGCGCTCTTCACCGAAACGCCGGCTGACGTCGAGGTGCCCGCCGAGCTGGGAATTCATCGCGTAACTGGCGGTGAAACGGGTCAGGTCTTCGTCGAGTGAGCGCTTCGGCACTACGTTGATCACGCCGCCGACCGCGTTATTGGGGGACATGCCGTAGAGCAGTGCGCCGGGGCCTTTGACCAGTTCAATGCGCTCGGCGTATTCGGTGAACACGCGGTAATTGGGCGCCACACCGTACACGCCGTCGAAGGCCAGCTCACCGAGATTGCCTTCGCCCACCGGAAAGCCACGAATGAAGAACGAGTCGACAATCCCTCCGGTCTGGCCGGTGGAGCGCACCGAAGAATCGCGCTCCAGCACATCGCCCACGGTGACGGCTTGTTGATCCTTGATCAGCGCCGAGGTGTAAGTGCTCACGCTGAACGGCGCGTCCATCACCTCGGTGTTGCCGAGAATGCCCAGACGCCCACCGCTGGCGACCTGGCCGCCGGCATACTCCGGTGGCAGGGAGCTGGCGCGTTGGTCGGTGCCAATGATCGGCGTTTCATCCAGCGTCACCCGGCGCGGCACCAGCGTATAACTGCCGTCGCTGCGCAGCACCATGTCCAGGCCACTGCCGTCGAGCAACCGATTGACCGCCTCTTGTGTCGAGTAGCTGCCAACTAGCGCAGGATTGCGCAGGCCTTCGGTCAGCGCAGGCTGGAACGACAGGGCGATGCCCGCGTCCACGGCAAAACTCGACAGCGTCGCCCCCAGCGGTCCGGCAGCAATGTTGAACGCCCGCACCGTGCCCGCGTCCAGTTGCACCGGCGCGGCGGCCAAGGCAAACGGGCAGACGCCACCGATCAGGGCAAGGCTGAGCAACGCACTGCGAACAACTGGTATGAACTGACGATCCGGGCGCAGGAGGCGTGCGGCGAGCATGGATGGATGAGCCTATGAACAGGACGGAAAAGTGCTTCTCCCCAATTGCCAGTCGAGATTGAAAAAAGTATCACCCGGACGGCGATTTTTTTTCCTCAGGCGGGGGAAAGCATGACCCAGTAGCCATTGAGGTGGCCGCTGACAACAATCGGGTAGGTCTGCGCCAGCATGTTCAAGGTGCGTTGGCTGTCGCTGATCGGGTAAGCGCCTGAAATGCGCAGATCGGCGAGGGCCGGATCGAGGCGCACGAAACCGCGACGATAGCGGGTGAGTTCGTCGACAAAATCGGCCAGGCGCATCTTGTCGGCCATCAACATGCCTTGGCTCCAGGCCCCGACATTGCGGTCGGTGGCACTGACCGGGCCAAAGGTGGAGGAAGAAAAATCGGTGCGCTGACCGGCGTTGACGATCAGTGGCGTGCCTTGGCGATTGTTCGCGAGTTCGACTTTCACCGCGCCTTCGAGCACCGCCAGATGGGTCTGCGGTTGCCGTTCGCGGACGGTGAAACGCGTACCCAGCGCCTGCATGCGGCCCTGGCAGGTACTGACCACGAAAGGCCGGGCGAGCGGGGAAATATCCGCGGCGGTCTGCACCAGGATCTCGCCTTCGCGCAAGTAAATGAGGCGTTGGCTGGCGTCGAACAGCACATCGATGGCGGTGTCGGTGTTCAAGGTGATTTTCGAGCCATCGGCCAGGCTCAGCTCGCGTTGCTGGCCGACGGCCGTGCGGTAGTCGGCTGACCATTGCTGCGATTCGGCCAGCTTCCAGCTGCCCCAACCGGCCGGCACAAGGGCCAGGATCACCGCCAGTTTGCCCATGGCCGCGCGCCGTTGCGGACTGCTTGGGCGATCAAGGGCGGACATCGCCAATGACGGCGGCAGGCCGCCCAGTTTGGTTTGCAAGAGTTGCGCACGTGCCCACGCGCGAGCGCGCTCGGGCGTGCTGACCTTCCAGCATTCCCACTCGCCGCGCTCGCGGTCGCTGAGTTCGCCTTCACTCATGCGGATCAGCCAGTCGGCGGCTTCTTCCAGGGCCTGTTGATCGGGCCGCGCGTCATGGCGCCGGGCGAGCATTCACTCCACCAGCAGCAGGCATTGCACGAAGGCTTGCTTCATGTAGCGCTTGACGGTAATCAGCGACACCCCCAACTGCTCGGCGATGTCGTCGTATTTCAGACCGCTGATCTGCGACAGCAGGAACGCGCGTTTGACCAGCGGCGGCAGGGCATCGAGCATCGCGTCGATTTCGTGCAGCGTCTCCAGCACCATGAAGCGCAATTCCGGCGACGGCACTTCGGGCGCGGGCAGATGGGCCAGAGCGTCCAGATAAGCGCGTTCCAGCGCCTTGCGCTGATACCAGTTGACCAGAATGCCCTTGGCCACACAGCTCAGGTAGGCCCGTGGCTGCTCGATCACCGTGACCTGAGACGCAAGGATGCGGGTGAACGTATCCTGCGCCAGATCCGCCGCATCCATGGCGTTACCCAGTTTTTTTCTCAGCGTCGCGTACAGCCAGCCGTGATGGCCGCTGTACAGGGCTTCGATCGCGCGCAGGTGTTTGTCGTTATTCGCGGGAAGGGTTTCGCTCATGGCTGCAGATTTTCATGCAATTGAGAAGTATTCCCAATGCTAGTTTACAAACCCTCTGTGACGCAAGCGCCGATTGGCGCCTGCTTTCATATGGTCGGCAAACGGCGCAGCGCGGCAATCAGCGTATCGATTTCCGCCTCGGTGTTGTACGCGTGCAGCGACGCGCGGCTGACTTCCAGCAAGTCGCGCTGCTGCATGTCGAGCAGGGTCGAGCGGAGCGTCGAGGTACTGACGTTGATGCGCGTTTCCTGCCCGGCCAGCCATTGCTGAACCTGGGCCGCGCTGTGCTGATCATGAGTGAAGGTGACGATGCCGGACTTCTGCATTCCCAGGTCCCGTGGCGTGACGCCGCGGATCTCGGCCAGCCGCAGGCGCAGGTATTCGCCCAGGTGCTGAATTCGCTGCCACATCGGCTCGATGCCTTGCGCCAGCGCGTAGTGTACCGCCGCACCAAGGCCCAGTTTGGCCGCGACGTTACATTCCCAGTTCTCGAAGCGGCGCGCATCGGCACGAATCGTGAACTGCTCAGCGCTCTGCAACGACGCTGCGTGCAAGTCCAGAAACACCGGCTCAAGGCTCTGGCACAGCGCGCGCTCGACATACAAAAAGCCCATTCCCCGAGGCCCGCGCAAGTATTTGCGACTGGTGGCGGTGAGCATGTGGCAACCGATTTTCTGCACATCGATCGGCATTTGCCCGACAGCCTGGCAGGCGTCGAGCAGAAACAGCACACCAGCGGCGCGGGCGAGGGCGCCCACCTGCTCGACTGGCTGCACCGGTCCGCCATTGGTGGCGATGACCGGCAAAGAGATCAACGCCACGCGCTGATCATCGAGCAGCGCTTCAAGCGCGGTCAGCGAGACCTGGCCATGCTCATCGTTGGGAATCACCCGGATTTCGATGCCGCGTTGCTGCTTCAGTTGCAGATAAGGGATGTAATTTCCGGCGTACTCGGTGCTCGACGTCAGCACCACGTCGCCCGGGCGCAACGGCAATGAATAGAAGGCCATGTCCCAGGCGCGGGTGGCGTTCTCGATCACCGCGATTTCATCAGTCCGGGCGTTGATCAACCGGGCGATGGCGGTGTAGACGTTTTCGACTTCCTGCGATTGCTGCCCGGCGGCTTCGTAGCCGCCCAGGCGTGCTTCGAGCTGGATATGGCGCGTCACGGCGTCGATCACCGGCGTCGGCATCAGCGCCGCGCCGGCGTTGTTGAAATGGATCAGTTGCGCGACGGCGGGCGTGTCGGCGCGTAGTTGGTCTATGTCCATAAGCGTCACTCCTTGATCAATCCGCAGGTGGGGCAGGACTGGTTTGCAGCGCCGCCGGCCAATAACGCAGCGCAACAATCGGGATCAACGCCAGCACGTAGGCCAGACACACGAACAGATAGGTGTATTGCAGACCGTAAACCTGACTGAGCAAGCCGCCGGCCGAGATGCCGGCAATCGATGCGAATTGTGCTGTGCCCTGGGCAATCCCCAGCACATGGCCCTGCTGCGAGCTGTCAGCGGTTTTCGATATCAGCGCCATCAGCACCGGTGTGGTGGCCCCCAACAATACGCCCCAGATGAAATAGGCAATGACGAACACCAGCGGATTGCGCGTGACGCCTGCCACTGCGGTGAGGACGATGCAGCCGATCACCACGTAGGTCATGCGCTGCAAGGTGTCTTGCTGACCGCGATGTTCGAAGTAACGCGACCACGCCGTGGCCGACAGAATGAAGCCCAGCGCCAGCAGCCCATAGCACAGACCGACCACCGAATTGCTGACCTCGAACACCGAGCTGACATACAGCGAGAACGAGGTCTGCGGCAGCATCCGTGCGAGCAACAGAATGCCCATCACACCGAGCAGCGACAGCAGCGGCGAACCTTGCCAGAGGCTGCCGGCGCGGCGCACGGGTGCAGTCTGGTCCGCGACCGCCGGTTTTTTCACCGGCGGCACGTCCGGCAAGGTCACAGCGGCAATCACCGTGCACACCGCGCACAATGCCGACGCGATGATGTTGATCCAGAAGAACGTCGCGTAATCGAGGATCAGACCGCCAACCACTGCACCGAGCAGCGAGCCGACGTTGGTCGAAATCTGCAGAATGGCGAACAGCCTGGCGCGGCGCGACGGCGCTTCGATACTCACGCCATAGGCCTGGGCCGGAGCGATGTAGCCGGCAAACGCCCCTTGCAGAAAACGCAGGATGAGAATTACCCAGATGTCCGTGAACAGGGCCAGCCCAAGCTGGGTCAACGACAACCCGGCGAGCGCACGGATCATCATCAACTTGTGGCCGTAGCGGTCGCCGATACGGCCCCAGAATGCGCTGGTCAGAATAATGCCCAGCATCGGCCCGACGTACACGGCGATGCTGGCGAAGCTGAAAACCGACTCGGAGCTGGTCAGCCCACGCAGATGGACAGGCCAGAACGGCCCGCTCATTTCCATCGCGCCCATCGACACCAACTGGATCGCGAACAGAAGATAAATCAGGATTCGTACTCTCGAACCCTGGATGGCACCTGCATGGGACATGAGTCAGCCTCGGTTAAACGCTAGCGAGCGGGTTGGTCAGGGTGTGTTGCAAACGATAGTTGCTGTACTGCATCAAGTGCATGCGCAACAACGAACGCGTCGGCCATGGGTCTTCGACGAATGCTTTGTGCTCGACTTCCCAGACCTCGGCCGGGACACGCTCGCGCACCGCTGCAAACGCCAGATCGGTTTCCTCGCGCAGGATTTGCCACAGTCGCGTGTCGTGCAAACCGTACTCCTTGGTCAGCCACAGGGCGATCTCATGCAGGTGCGTCAGGAACGCCGCGTCGAGCACGAACATGCGCACCGGCTCGATGTCGCCGGCAAACACCGTCGGCAGGATACCCGGCTGCACGTGCGGTTGCAGGCTGTAGCCACGTCCTTCCAGCCATGGCGCGTAAGTCCGGCCATCGCCGAAATCGCGGATCAGCAGACTACGTGCTTTGCCGTCGGGAGAGAACAGCACCATGGTGTTTTGCTGGTGCGCTTCAAGGCCGATTCCGTACAGCAAATAGATCGCCACCACCGGGTGAGTGACCACTTTGGCGTACTCGCGAAACCAGTTTTCCACCTGCGTCGCATTGGCCCGCACGCCGTCGCGTTCGATCAGGTCGGTAAACAACGGCCGACCGCTGCCGGGCAAACGGGTGAACAGCGATGCCACGGTGATCGGCAGGCAATCGTCGTTGCGCTCGAAGGCCGGGGCGCTGGCGCGATAGACCACCGACAGATGCCGGCCCGGATGATCGTCCTGAGTGACTGCGTTTTTGTAGCGCACGCCGATTTCTTCCGGAAAAATTTCCAGGCGTTGATCGAAGCCGTTTTCGGCTTTCAAGATAGCGCTGATCACCGTGCTGATGCGCGGCCCCATATGAATCGACTTGGCTTGCAGACTGCGCAGTTCGCTGGTCATCCAGACGGCAATCGGCAGCTTGATCAGCGGCGCGCAGTCCTCCAGCAGCGGCATCATGGTGCGATACGACATGGTCGGCAGCGTTGGCAGGTCCGGGCCGTCGGTGATCAGAATGCCTTCTTCGATCTCCGCCGCAAAAGTCTTCAGCACGTAGGCCTGCAAATGCCAGGCGTGAATCGGCAGCGGCAGCCACTCGATTTCGTCCAGGCCCTTGCTGTTGAGCGAAGCTTTCCATTGTTCCCACTGCACGGGAAAGTGGCTGGCGAACCAGGCGCGGTAGCTGGTGACGTGCGGCATGCTTTCGCTTTTTGCGTTGTCGGCCCGCAACGCGGCGATGCGCAGTGGCACCTGGGCATTGAACTCCGGCGACAGTTGCGCCACCTCGTCATCGCTCAGGCCCGGGCGCGCCTTCCACGTCGGATAATAAGGATGGCCCTCCAGCGAGCCCCACTGGTCGAGCAAGATCGCCGCGTCCTTGGTTTTGACGTGCTGGCGCAGGTAGTCAGTGAAGCTGTTGAGGCCCTGATCCGCGATGGCCTGTTGCAGCCGCGCGTTCCATTGCTGGCGATGCTGACGGGCATGCGCGTCGTTGGTCAGGCTGTTTTCCATGTCCGCCTTGAGTCCGGCGACGCCCTCGTCGGTCGGTGCGAAATCAAAGCTGTCGCGCAACACATCGAGCATGTCCTGGTGGCTGGTGATGGTCTGGCGCACACCTTCATCGGTGACCAGCACCACGTCGCCGTCGTTGACCACGGTGTCGGCCGGGCCTTTGGCAATGTCGGAAAAGGCCAGGTGAGCGCGGCCGCCCTTGAGCGGGTAAGTGGCCTGGTTGCCCTCGGCGCTGAAGCGCAGCGCCGAACGCTCGAGAATGTTTTCCGCAAACAGGCAGCGCACCAGACGGCGCATGGCGTTTTTGCGGGAGAAGGCGATCAGTGTCTTGAAGTCATCCATATCAGCGGTCTGCTCGTCGAGAAATTGAATAGGCGATCAAGCGGCGGCGCTTGTCGTGTGGGGCCATTGGCGGGGGAAGTAGTCGAGTGCCGAATCGCGCAGGCCGTGCATATACGCCACGCTCCACTGCAGGACTTCCTCGATGTAGGGCACCTTGAGGTCGAAGCGTCGGGCCATTTCCACCAACAGCACCAAGCCATAGGCGACGTCTTCGTTGAAGGCGCGGCTCTCGCGCTCGATCACGTAGCCGGCGCGGTTGTCGGCAGCCGGCACCATTGGCGCGAGGATGTCGTTGTAGGCCTGATTGGTACGCAGGATCGACAGCATGCTGCTGGTATCGCGGATCTGCTCGCCGTAGGCCTCGACGATCTCCTGTTTCAAGGATTTCACCGAAGACAGGTCGATGCCCAGCCGCTGGCTGATCACCGCGCATAAAGCCTGGCTTTCCTGGTCCATGCGCTCGAGAAAATACGCGCCCAGTTCCGGGCACTCGGTCCACCAGCACATGCGCTGCGGGAAAATCTTGCGGTGCCATTGGCCGTAAGGGCCGATCAAGCCGTAGATCACCGAGCTGTGCATGATCGGGTTGCCCGGTGTCAGGGTGATTTCCAGATAGTGATCGAGCATCGTCACGCAGGGGCCGTACAGTCTGGTCAGTATTTTCTCGAGTTGGCGGCGTGCTGTTTGCGGCTCCCTGGCATGGGTCGCCACATACAATTGGCTTTTGCCGCCGCCCATTTTTACCGAGCGTCCCGGTGTCAGCTCGAAAGCCGTGTGCGGCACGTCCTTCATGCCCCAGATGACCACATTCGGCCGGTCGGGCAGGGTGGCTTCGGCCAGCCAGTCGAAACCGCAGAACCCTGGAATCGCACCGATGAACACCGGTTTGCTCGCACTCAAGTGCGGGGCGATGGCTTGCAGGGTTTGCTGACGGACATGAGCAGGCACGGTGACGATGACGATATCGGCATCCTCCACCGCCGCTTTGGCGTCACGGGTGACGCGATCCAGTCGGGCGCTGAGGGTCGAGCCGTCAGGCAATAATGCCTGCATGGGCGTCTGCCGCGCGTGATGTTCAATGACGTCCTGATTATGGGTGAGCAGCGAAACCTGAACGTCGGGCAGTTGCTTGAACAGGATGGCGTTGAGATGGCCAGTCCTGCCGCCACCACAGATGGCGACTTTCAACACATTCATCGAGAGGCGTTCCTGTGTGAAGGGTGGGTCATGCGACGCTCAGTTGCAGCGGCGCGGAAACGGATTCCAGCCATTGGGTCTTGCCCAGCCAGGCGTCCAGTTGCGGGGCGATGCCCGGATCGATCAGGTCGCGCTCCTGCAGCCACTGTTCGTTGAACACGGTATGCAGGTATTTCTCGCCGCCGTCAGCCACCGGCACCACGACGTTGCCGGTCAGCACGCCTTTGTGGATCAGCTCCAGTGCCTTGTAAATCGCACCGCCCGTCGAGCCACCGACCAGCAGGGCGAGGTTGCGGGCGATGTAGCGCGCGGTTTCGAACGCCTGGGCATCGGTGACCTGCACGCCCAGGTCAATGCAGCTGTAATCGAGCACCAGACCGACGGTGTCGCCCGCCGGCGTGCCGGTCCCCGATTGGTAGTACGGGTAGCCAGGATGACCGAAGACAATCGAGCCGGCGGGTTCAACGCCGACGGTCACGGTGTCAGGGTTGTGCACTTTCAGGCCGCGAGCGATACCGGTCATCGAACCGCCGGTGCCGACGCAGCCGACGTAAGCACCGATCACCCCGTTGGCCTGAGCGATGGTTTCGCGAACGAAATCACTGTAGCCGCCGGCATTGGCCGCGTTGTCGGATTGATTCATGAACACCGCGCCGGGGATCTCCGACGCCAGTTCGGCGGCGAGGCGCTGGCGCTCGACCACGGCCACTTCGTCTTCGCGATAGCTGCCTTTGACGAAACGGATGTCAGCGCCGAGGGCCTTCATCACGGCGATCTTGTCTTGCGCGGCGTGGTGATCGACCACGGCGATGAAATGCAGGCCAAATTCGACAGCGGCCATGGCCAGGCCAATTCCGGTGTTGCCCGAAGACGACTCGACCACCACGCCGCCGGGTTTCAGGCGCCCGGACTTGAGCGCCGCCAGGACCATATTGCGTGCCATGCGATCTTTGATGCTGCCGCCGGGATTGTTTTTTTCAATCTTCAACAATAAACGGGCGTTACTGTCCGGAACATCGATCGCCAGCATTGGCGTATTACCGATCAGGTCTGAAACTTTATTCAATATCATCGCAATTGTTCCCTTTAGTAGTCAGGTGAAAACGCATAGTTACCTTCCGTACAACAGGTCGCCATCAACCGACGGGGCAGGGGATGGCGGTGAAACTCGTTTTCCAGCAAGTCCATCTGATAGCCGGCGGTGTTGATGTAAATCAACAAGTCGCCACTCCGTGGTTCACAGGCGAAGTTAATCAGGCGATAAGTAATGACGTCGTCGTCAAGGCAGCTGTGCCCAGCGATATACGCCTGGCAGGGTGCGGACGTCTGTTGTTCTGTACTGATCAGTATCGGGTCAACCAGATATTCAGAAGCAAACCAGGTTTCGCAAGCACTGAAACTACTGCCTTCGACGAAAATAACCGTTTTATTATCGGCGAGTTTCTTTGTGCGGGTGATGCGAAAGATTGAAATGGCCGTCTGATCGACCAGACTCCGACCGGGTTCCAGGGCCAGGGTAATGTTTTGCTGATTTAAATAACCGGCAATGGACAGTCCCGCGGAATGTTCGGCTTCGAGAAATAACGTTAACCATTGCGCCGCCGTCAGGTCGCCGCCGTAAGGGTAATAATCAGCCGGGACTTTCTGGTGGTAATAGTGGCTCGGGATATTGTCATTTTGCAGAAAGCGGGCGTAGTCCTGTGGGGCGACATACCGAATCGGCAGACCACCGCCGATATCGATCATCTGCGGATTCAACCCCATTTCCCTCGCCGCCTCGACGAACCCGCTGACCTCGCGAAACGCCTGTACGCGGGATTCGAAGCCATAGCCGCCGAGATGAAAATGAAACCCCTCGAAGACCAGGCTCGCGGTGTCTGTCGCGAGGAGTTGCAGGCTGTCGAGCAGGTCTTGCGCGTCCATGCCGAATCGGCTCTTTGCGCAGCTTTTCGCCCGATAACGCAGCAGAATCCGGGCTTTTATCGGCAGGGGCTGAGCTTCGAGCAGCTCTTTCAAATGGTCGAATTCCTCCAGCGAGTCCACGCAAATCAGAGCGCCGGCGCTGACCAGAGCCTGGTGAAATGCCGCCGTTTTTGCCGGTCCCGTGGCGCAGATTTTTCCCCCTGGTGTACCTGCCCGCAGGGCTGCCTGCAGTTCGTAGAGGCTCGAAACATCGACGCCAATTGCCGAAGTCGCCGCCGCACTCAGCAGGCATTGCGACTTGTTTGCCTTGGCACCGTAGAAAATGGCGTGGGCAACTGAGTGCTGTTTCAGCACCGCCAGCAGTGCTTGCGTATTGAGTTCAAAGGCATGGGGCCAGACGACATTCAGCGGAGAGCCGTGTTGTTCGACCAGCGCTGTAAGTGTGTCGGGGAAGTTGTTGATAAACGCGGAAATAACCGGGTCGATCAGCGGTGTTAACGAGTGCGGATGATGGACTTTATTATGCGTTTCAATACGTGCTGCATTTGCTTCAGGCATAGTTAACCCCGGCGCTGAAAAATAACCTCGCCATAGAAAGATCAATAACTTATCTGTTATCGATTTATGTTCTGTTTCGCCTCGTCAGGTGCGAGACGGTAAATTCGTGGGTGGCGGACGCCCAATAAAACTGGCTATTGGATCCGAACTGACAATCGTAATAAATACTTCACAGAACAATTGCATGGGCACCCCAATCCATAAGGTTTGCACGGGCGTCTCACTTGACCGTTAGTTGCGGGTCAGACCGCTATAAATACCAGTGGCTGATGTTTAAGTGACATCACTGGCAGACAATTTCCGAGACGCTGTTACTGACGTTGAACCGAGGATAGTTCCTCTTGGCGGCGTGAACAATATTGCGAACAGGAACGATTATCAAGTAAGGTTTTCAAATATTTTTGAATAAACACCTGCGCAAGGCGAATCCATGAACGTGTATTTACACGCTCAAGGACTCGCTCGCCCCGAGATAAAAAACACCGTTAATTGCTTGAACAATAAGGTGTTAACGGTTGTTGCAGCAAACCCCCGAAACACTGGGGATTTGTGCCCGTTCAGGGGCTCGGAAATTGTTCGAAACCACGACTGGTTCACACCCAAGGAGCAACGCCATGCAATCCGATCGACTCAGCGGCAAAACCCGCCTTGCCATCAGCTACCTGTTCGTCCCGGGCAACCGCCCCGAGCGTTTTTCCAAAGCCTGCGAAGCGGGGCCGGACGCGATCATCCTTGATCTCGAGGACGCCGTTCATCCGGACAGCAAAGCCGCCGCGCGCGCCGCGATCCGGGCCTGGCAGGAGACGACACCGAGCGTTGCCTGCGAGCGTTACATCCGCCTGAACAGCGTCAGCAGTGCGCTGTTTCGCCAGGACCTGACGTGGCTGCGCGACGCGTGTTATCCCGAGCGTTGCGACGGCATTTTCCTGCCCAAGGCCGAATGCCCCGAGGCCTTGGCGCCGGTGGTGGAGCAACTGCTGGCGTGGCAGCCGCAGTTGCAGATCGTTGCGATCATCGAGACCGCCAAGGGCCTGCAACAGGTCGAGGCGATTGCGGCGATTCCTGGCGTGGCGCGGCTGGCGTTCGGCTCGCTGGATTTCGCCCTCGATATCAACTGCGGCCAGGTTCCCGAGGCGTTTCTGTTCGCCCGCAACCGCATCGTGCTGGCCTCGCGCACGGCGGATTTGCCCGCGCCGATCGATGGCGTGACCCCGGCGATCAGCGACCTGGCGGTGGTAGCCAAAGACGCGCTTTACGCCCGCTCGCTGGGGTTCGGCGCCAAGTTGTGTATTCACCCTGGCCAACTGACCACGGTGCAGCGCGCCTTCCTGCCGGACTCGCGCCAACTGGCGTGGGCCGACCGGGTGATGCGCGCGGTAGCAACCGGTAGCCACGCGGTGCAAGTGGACGGCGAGATGGTCGATTTGCCGTTGATCGAGCACGCCCAGCGCCTGCTCGACGTCGCCAGCCAGCATGCGCCGCTTGCCCGTGCCGACGCCTGCTGAGTCGTGGAATCAGGAGGTCACCATGGATCACGGTTATCAGATTGCGTTGCGGCCGCTGTGCGAAGTGTTGCAGTCCGAGCAGGTCGACCCGGCCAACGTGACGAGACTGCGCGAGTCGATTGTTCGCGCCGGGCATTGGCTGGAGCCGATCATCGTAGAGCGTTCGCGTGGCATCGTCATGGACGGCAATCACCGTTTCACCGCGGCGTTGCAGCTGGGCCTCAAGCGGGTGCCCTGCATCCAGCTCGACTACGGCGATCCGCGGGTGTGCGTGTGGCACTGGCGGACCGGGCAGGCGTTCGAAGTGGCGCAGATTTTCAGCACCATCGCCCGTGGCGAGATTTTCCCGTACAAGACCACGCGTCATGCGTTCGACCCGGCACTGCCGGTGGTCGCGATACCGCTGCAACGGCTCTATGTCGGCGCCTGATCGCGGTACGGTAAAAAATCTTTACTGCGGGTGATACTTTTTCGCAAATCGACTGGCAATAGGAGTGATTACCATTTTCCCTCGATGAAAAGGATCCCACCGTCATGCCTGTTGTCAGTCGTCCTTGCGGTGAGCGGGTGTTAACACTCGCCGTGCGCACCGCCATGCTGAATTTCGTTCTGGTCGCAGGAAGCGCCAATGCCTGGGCCGCCGGCGCCGGGCAATCCGCTGTCGCCGCCGATCAGGCCGCGAACGCTGCGCCCGTCGCGCCGGCGGACGCCAGCAAGGACGCGCTGACCCTCGACACCACCAACATCAACGCCCGTTACAACAGCGCAACCGCCTTGCCGGAGGCACTCGCCGGCGGCCAAGTGGCGCGCGGGGCGCGGTTGGGGATGCTGGGCAACAAAGACGTGATGGACACGCCGTTCAGCGTTACCAGCTACACCGCCAAGACCCTCGCCGACCTGCAGACCGTGACCGTCGCCGATGCGCTGGAGCGTGACCCTTCGGTGCGCTCCACCGGGCAGACCGGCGGGATCGTCGACTCGTTTTTCATCCGCGGCTTCCCGATTGGCGAAGGCAACATTGGCGAACTGGCCTTCGACGGTGTGTATGGCGTGGCACCAAACTACCGCGTGTTCACTGACTACGCCGAGCGGGTCGAAGTGCTCAAGGGGCCGGGTGCGCTGATGTACGGGCTGTCGCCCAACAGTGGCGTTGGCGGCGTGATCAACATCGTGCCCAAGCGTCCGCTGGACCAAGACCTGACCCGGTTTACCGGCTCATACGCGTCCGACTCCCAGGTCGGCGGGCACCTCGACGTCAGTCGCCGATTCGGCTCGGAAAATCAGTTCGGCGTGCGCTTCAACGGCAACCTGCAGGGCGGCGACACGGCGATCGACGATCAGCACCGTGACCTCGGCGTCGGCGCGATTGCTCTGGACTATCGTGGCGAACGCCTGCGGTTGAACCTGGACTACATCAGCCAGAAGGAAAGTTGGGAAGCGGCGTCGCGACCGTTCACCATCGCCCCAGGCGTAGACGTGCCCTCGGCGCCCAACGGTCGCACCAACCTGCCACAGGATTGGGGCTGGTCGGACACCAAGGAACAATCGGCGTTGCTCGGCGGCGAATATGACCTCAATGACGCGGTGACTGTATTTGCGCACGCCGGCGGTGGCCGCTCGGACGTCAAGCGCCTGTCCGACCAGGTTCCGCGAATCCTCAACGACGCGGGCGACACCAGCAACGTGCCTGGCTACTACAAATTCAACGTCGATCGCTCGACCGCTGATGTCGGTATCCGCGGTGTGTTCGCCACCGGCCCGATCACCCACACCACCACCGTTATGGCCACGCGTTATCAGGATGAGCTGTCGCGTGGCATCAACAATGGCACCGCGATTGTTTCGAACATCTACCACCCGGTTGATGCGCCGCGGCAGTATCTCAACGCGCCGAAAGTCCTGCGGGTGTCCGAGTCGGAGCTGTCGGGCGTGGCGTTGACCGATACGATGTCGATGCTCGATGACCGCTTCCAGCTGACCCTGGGCGTGCGCCGCCAGGAGATCGAGTCGCGTAACTACAACGCCAGCGGTGCAGTCAGCTCCAGGTACAGCGACAACGCCACTACGCCGCTGGTCGGTGTGGTGGTCAAGCCTTGGGAAGACGTCTCGCTTTATTACAACTATGTTGAAGGCTTGAGCAAAGGCGACATCGCCCCGGGCACGGCAACCAACGCCGGGGAAACCTTCGCGCCGTACGAGTCCAAGCAGCATGAAGTCGGGGTCAAATACGAACACGGCACGTTCATGACGTCCCTGGCGTTGTTCCAGATCGAGAAGCCGAGTGGCGAGGTCGGTGTCGGCAATGTGTTCTCGGTGCAGGCCGAACAACGCAACCGTGGCGTCGAGTTGAGCATGTACGGTGAAGTCGCCAAGGGCACTCGCTTGATGGGGGGCGTGACGGTACTCGACGGCGAGCTGACCGACTCGGCGACCGCCGCCAATCGCGGCAACAAACCAGTCGGTGTGCCAGACGTACAAGCCAACCTGTGGGCCGAGTGGGACACGCCATGGATCGAGGGCTTCACCCTCACCAGCGGCGCGATTTACACCGATCGCCAGTACGTCAACCAGGCCAATACCCAGGAGCTTGATGCCTGGACCCGCTTCGACGCCGGCGCCCGGTACGCGACCAGGATTGAAGGCCGGCCGACGACGTTCCGGGCCACGGTGCAGAACGTGTTTGATCGCGAGTACTGGTCGGGTGTGGCGTCTTACGGCGCGTTCTCGCCGGGTTCTCCGCGGACCTTGCAGTTGTCGGCCACCGTCGATTTCTGACGCCAGTCGGCAATGGCGCAGTCGCCGGCTCATTCGGTGACTGCGTACTCTTCTCTATATATAGCGGCGTGAACATTTCAGAAAAGGAGTCTTCGTTATGTTGAACAATCCGGGCGCTGCGGCGCTTATCGTTCGGCCCGCGGCCCCTCGACTGCCCAGCGAGTTTGATCGCAGCGCCAATCAGCACATTCGTGAATTGCTGCGCCACTTCGGACTGCGCAGCAGCCTGATCCGTTTCAAAGTGCTCAATGCGCT
This sequence comes from Pseudomonas sp. SWRI81, assembly GCF_014268545.1. Classification (NCBI taxonomy): domain Bacteria; kingdom Pseudomonadati; phylum Pseudomonadota; class Gammaproteobacteria; order Pseudomonadales; family Pseudomonadaceae; genus Pseudomonas; species Pseudomonas sp. SWRI81. Next base: position 17,086 of record NZ_JABWQS010000020.1, on the reverse strand, counting down.
GGTGCTTGCCAGCCGCGACGGCCATTCGACGGGAGTCAACGGGGTGCATACGTGGGTGGCGTCGTCGTCACCGCAGTTGTCGTTCATCAGCGTGCGTGAAGTGCTCAAACGCCTGTGCCTCGAAGGCTTGATCGTGCTGGAAAACGACAAGACCTACCGGTTCACCCGACAAGCCAGGGCCATCCTGCAGCAACACAATCATCCACTGTAGTGACTGACGCTCCGTTTTCGCGAGCAGGCTCACTCCTACAATGGGTTTTGTGGGTTGTCGCAAATCTGAGTGCCACCGGAAATGATGTAGGAGTGAGCCTGCTCGCGAAGGCGGCGCGTCAGGTCATCCATCTGCGGCTGACACTCCGCTTTCGCGAGCAAGCCCGCTCCCACAGTCGGTTTTGTGGGTTGCCGTAGATCTGAGTACCACCGGAAATCCTGTAGGAGTGAGCCTGCTCGCGAAGGCGGCGGGTCGGGTAGTTCATTTGTATCTGACAGACCGCTTTCGCGAGCAAGCTCACTCCTACATTGGGTTTTGTGGGTTGTCGCGAATCTGAGTGCCACCTGGAATCGTGTGGGAGTGAGCTTGCTCACGAAGGCGGCAGGTCAGGTAGTTCATTTGTATCTGACAGACCGCTTTCGCGAGCAGGCTCGCTCCCACAATGGGTTTTGTGGGTTGCCGTGGATCTGAGTGCCACCCGGAATCCTGTGGGAGTGGGCTTGCTCACGAAGGCGATCTTTGCGCCAGAGATGCAGGCCCAGCCTGCGGCGACTCCTACACCAGGCCAACGTACTTCACCGCGGCGGCAGCCCGTGAGGGCACATCCAGCGTACGTAATAAAGAAGACACGTGAATGCGCACCGTGAACGGAGAAATGTCCAGCGCCCGGGCGATTTCCTTGTTGGTCTTGCCCTGCGCAATCAGCCGCAACACTTCCTGCTGCCGAGGGGTGAGGGCGCTGGCAGCCTCGAGCGGCAGCAAGCCCGAGGGCGCGAACTTCACCAACACTTCACCCTCGCGGATCGCCAGAATCGCCTGGCCGATGTCGTCGGGGGCGATATTCTTGCCAATAAAACCGTCGATGCCGGCGGCCATGACTTCGTTGATCAACGACTGATCGTCGACCATCGACACTACGATCAGTGTGGTACGCGGCCAATGCTGACGCAACTCGGCCAATTGACCGACGCAGGTCAGCCCGGGAAATCGCAGATCGAGAATCAGCGTGTCCGGTTCAGCGCCCACCGGCAGCAAAGCCAGCACGGCCGCGAGATCACCAGCCTCTTCTATATCGGCGTCGGGCAGTAGACGCTGGACGGTGCGCTGCAGCGCTTCGCGAAACAGTGGGTGATCGTCGGCTATGATGATGCGGCATGTCATGGCGTGACCCTCCCTGGGTCAGGCGTTATTCAAGGCTGCACCATAGCACCAGGCGCCAGGGTTGCCTGTAGGCTGCTTCTGAAATTGACGATCGCTGTAAAAAAGGACGTTTACCATGAAGTTCGAGAAAAACACCGAACTCGACCAGGCCAATCTGCGCATCATCATCGCCGCCATCGCGGTGGTCTACATGGTCATTCTGGTGTTTCTGCCGGGCCATCGCCTCGATACCTACCTGCCGGTCATTACCTACATCGGCCTGTTCCTGCTGGCCTCGATCGTGTTCCGCCAGGCCATTGCGCGCTGGCCGGGGCACTACCCGGCGCGGCGGATTTTCGCCATGGTCCATGATTACACCGGCACCTGTTTCGGCCTGGTGATTGGTGGCGAGGCGGCGCTGCCGCTGTACGCGGTGATGGTCTGGGTCAACCTCGGCAACGGCATGCGTTACGGCTCGCGCTATCTGGCGATTGCCACGGGACTGGCTTTGCTGGCGCTGCTGGTGGTCTATCGCTTGACGCCGTACTGGCAGGCGCAACCGTTCATGGTGTTGATGCTGTTGATCACCAGCACGGTAATTCCGTTTTATGCGCACTTGTTGCTCGAACGCACGCGCAAGGCGTCGGAAGAAGCGGAGGCGGCCAATCTTGAGAAGTCGCGCTTCCTCGCCCAGGCCAGCCATGACCTGCGCCAGCCGATCCACTCCATCGGCTTGTTTACCGCGTGTCTGCGCGAATCACGGCTGGGCGATGAGGAACGGCGGCTGGTCGATAATATCGACCGTTCACTGCTGAATGTCTCGCAGCTGTTTCGTTCGATCCTCGATCTGTACACCCTCGACAACGGGCGGATCCTGCCGAAATTGCAGAGCGTCAACCTCGGTGAATGGCTGGCGGAACTGATCCGGCAAAACGCCGAAGCGGCGCGTTGGGCCGGCGTGGAACTGCGCTTGCGCCCTTGCCAGTATTGGGTGCGAACCGATCCGGCGCTGCTGGCGACCGTGGTGCAGAACGTACTGTCCAACTGCTTCAAATATGGCGCGCAACGTCCGGTGCTGATCGGTGTGCGCCGGCGTGGCGCAGGCCTCGCCATCGTGGTTTATGACGGTGGCAACGGCATCGCCGAAGAGCATTTGGGGCAAGTGTTCGAGGAGTTTTATCGGGTGCGCCAAGTGCGCGACAAAGACGTCGAAGGTGTGGGGCTGGGTCTGTCGATCGTCAAGCGCCTCGGAGCGTTGATCGGGGTGCAAGTTGCCTTGCGCTCGCGGCTTGGCAGAGGTACGGCGGTCACCCTGTATGGCTTGCCGATTGCGCTGGCGGCGGCGTCCACGGTCAACCGTGAGGAAGCGCGTCAGGTCGGTTTGCTGACCGGGCTGAAGGTGTGTCTGGTGGAGGACGATCACAACGTACTGCTGGCGACTTCGGCCTTGCTGGAGCGCTGGGGCTGCGTGGTTCAGGCTGAATGGTCGGCGCAGGACCTGGTGACGGATTGCGACATCATCGTCGCCGACTATGACCTCGGCACCCACGCGACCGGTATCGAGTGCATCGATGAGGTGCGCAGGCAGCGAGGTTGGACGGTACCGGCGATGATCATCACCGGTCACGACGTTGAAAAAATCCAGGCGACCTTGCACGACCGCGAGATTTCGATCCTGTCAAAACCGGTGCGACCGGCCGAGCTGCGCGCGACCTTGCGGACGCTGCGCGACCGGCAACTCGAAGCCGCCGATCCCGTTGTGTAGGCGTTCGTCGGCCCGCGACAAGACGATCAGGATTCCATTGTTTGATCCGCCGCTTTCGCGAGCAGGCTCGCTCCCACGCTTACTGGAATGGCAGCGGCGACGCGCCTTTCGGCAGACAGGACAGCGGCGGGCTCATGATGCCCATGCTGGCGACGGCGACAAGGGCGCCGCTGGGCAACTGGCAGTTGTACTCGCCGGCCGGAGTGTAGGCGGTGTAATAGGTGAGGGTGCTGTCGTTGCGGATGTTGTCGATTTTCGAGACCGGTTTGCCGATCACGGTCTGCGCGCGTTCCTTCATGCTGGCTTCGCTGGGCTTGATGGTCTGGCAGCCAGCGAGGCCGATGAGCAGGGCGGTAATCACGGTGAGGTTTGCGTAGATTTTCATGTTGGCGCTTCCTTGGTGTTGTGCTGATTTCCAGACACAACGATCCCGCACGCTGCGCGAAGGCAACGTTGGGGAGCGTCGTGGGGTGCAGGGAATATAGCGCCGCGTGGCGTGGGGGTCGATTAGCACAAATGTGCTAGTGCGCTGCCGGACGACTCGAATGAGCCGCCCGGCAGCGACGGGATTTGCGTTGTTGCCGTGCTAGATCTTTGCCAGCGCCTGGGCCAGATCGGCGCGCAAATCCTCGACATCTTCAACCCCGACCGACAGCCGTACCAGCCCATCGCCAATGCCGAGATTAGCGCGGGTTTCGGCGGGAATCGTCGCGTGAGTCATGATCGCCGGATGCTCGATCAGGCTTTCCACACCGCCCAGACTTTCTGCCAGCGCGAAGATCTGTACGCTCTCCAGAAAGCGCCGCGCGCCGGCCAGATCGCTGTTCAGGTCGACGGAAATCATCCCGCCAAAACCGCGCATCTGCCGCTTGGCCAGGTCGTGCTGTGGATGCGACTCAAGGCCCGGATAGTAGACGCGGTTGACCTGGGGTTGCTGCTCCAGCCACTGCGCCAGGTCCAGCGCATTGCTGCAATGGCGCTCCATGCGCAGCGCCAAAGTTTTCACCCCGCGCAGGGTCAGAAACGCATCGAACGGACCGGAAATTGCGCCGACGGCGTTTTGCAGAAAGCCCAGTTTTTCCGCCAGCTCGGCGTTCTGCCCAACCACAGCAATACCGCCGATTACGTCGGAGTGGCCGTTCAGGTATTTGGTGGTCGAGTGCAGGACGATGTCGAACCCCAGTTCCAGCGGACGCTGGATATAGGGGCTGGCGAAGGTGTTGTCGGCCACGCAGATAATCCCGCGGGCGCGGCAGATCCGGGCGATGGCGGCCAGGTCCGACAGGCTCAGCAGCGGGTTGGTTGGCGTCTCGACCATGACCATGCGCGTGTCGTCCTGCAGCGAGGCTTCGAACGCCGACAGATCCGTCAGGTCGACGAAGCTGAAACGATGCCCGGCGCTGCGCTGGCGAACCTTGTCGAACAGGCGGAACGTGCCGCCGTACAAGTCATTGCCAGAAACAATGTGTGAGCCGGCATCAAGCAATTCCAGCACCGTGGAAATCGCCGCCAGACCTGATGCAAACGCGAACGCACGGGTGCCACCTTCGAGATCCGCAACGCAGCGCTCCAGGGCGAAGCGCGTCGGGTTGTGCGAGCGGCCGTAATCGAAGCCCTTGTGCACGCCGGGGCTGTCTTGCAGGTAGGTGGAGTTGGCGTAGATGGGCGGCATCAGCGCGCCGGTGGTCGGGTCAGGTACTTGCCCGGCGTGGATCACCCGGGTCGCGAAGCCTTGGGGTTTATCGTCGTGCTGACTCATGCAAGGGATCTCCGTAATTGATTGAGCATGTCGGTGCGGGTGATCAGGCCATGGAAGCCTGCGGCGTCGGCGATGATGGCGACGAGGCCACGGCTAAGCACCGCTTCCAGCTCGGCCAGCGTGGCGCCGGGGGCGAGGGTTTGCAGTTTGTCGGTCATCACGCTGGACACCGACTGACTGAAGCGGGCGGCGTCCTCGTGCACGCCCAGCAGAATGTCCGATTCATCGATCACGCCGACCAGTTGCTTGCCTTCCACCAACACCGGTAACTGCGAGACGTCCGCCAGACGCATGCGCTGGAACGCCGTCAGCAGGGTGTCGTCGGGACCGACGCTGATCACGCGGCCGTCCTCGAAACGCCGGGCGATCAGGTCGCGCAGGTCGCCGTAACCCTTGCGCTGCAACAGCCCCTGATCGGTCATCCACTGGTCGTTGTAGACCTTGGACAGATAACGCGTGCCGGTGTCACAGACAAAACTGACCACGCGTTTCGGCTCGGTCTGCTCACGGCAATAACGCAGCGCGGCGGCGAACAGGGTGCCGGTCGATGAACCGCCGAGAATGCCCTCGGCCTTGAGCAACTGGCGGGCGTGGTCGAAGCTTTCTGCATCGCTGATCGAGTAGGCGTGGCGCACGCTGGAAAGATCGGTGATCGACGGAATGAAGTCTTCGCCAATGCCCTCGACGGCCCATGAACCGGGGGTGGGCAGCGTGCCGTCGCGGCTGTATTGCGCCATTACCGAACCGACCGGATCGGCCAGCACCATCTCCAGATTCGGTTGCACGCGCTTGAAGAAACGGCTCAGCCCGGTCAGCGTACCGGCCGAACCGACACCGACGACGATGGCGTCCAGGTCGTGTTCGGTCTGCGCCCAGATTTCCGGCGCGGTGCTGCATTCATGCGCCAGCGGGTTGGCCGGGTTGTTGAACTGATCGGCAAAAAACGCGCCGGGAATGTCTTTCGCCAGCCGGGCGGCGACGTCCTGGTAATACTCGGGATGGCCCTTGCCGACGTCGGAGCGGGTGATGTGCACCTCGGCGCCCATGGCTTTCAAGTGCAGGACCTTCTCGGTCGACATCTTGTCGGGCACCACCAGCACCACGCGGTAGCCTTTGGCGCGCCCGACCAGCGCCAGACCCAGGCCGGTGTTGCCGGCCGTGGCTTCGACAATGGTGCCACCGGGTTGCAGGCGACCGTCGCGCTCGGCGGCGTCGATCATCGCCAGGCCGATGCGGTCCTTGATCGAGCCGCCCGGGTTTTGCGATTCGAGTTTGAGAAACAGTGTGCACGGTCCGGTATCGAAACGGGTCACGCGCACCAGCGGTGTATTGCCGATCAGCCCAAGCACGGCAGGGCGGGAATCTTTTGACATTTCGGTTTCCTTCGGTGAGTCATAGCGCTTCATGCGCAGGCAAACATCTCGCAAGCAACATAGGCCGGGAAGCCATCGCTCGCAACTCAAAAAATCCATAGACGCTGCCAAGACGCGGGCCGCGATCGGACAAAACTTACGTCAAAACATCTAACGATTTCCGGTGCGCAGCCAAATCTCAGGAAACCCACAAAACCCAGTGTGGGAGCGGGCTTGCTCGCGAAAGCGGAGTGTCAGCCACAGATGAATTACCTGACCCGCCGCCTTCGTGAGCAAGCCCACTCCCACAGGATTTCTGGTGGCACTCAGATTCGCGACAACCCACAAAACCCAGTGTGGGAGCGGGCTTGCTCGCGAAAGCTGAGTGTCAGCCGCAGATGAATTAACTGGCCCGCCGCCTTCGCGAGCAGGCTCACTCCTACAGGATTTCCGGTGGCACTCAGATTCGCGACAACCCACAAAACCCAATGTAGGAGTGTGCCTGCTCGCGAAAGCGGAGTGTCAGCCGCAGACGAATTAACTGGCCCGCCGCCTTCGTGAGCAAGCCCACTCCCACAGGGGCTCGGGGCGTACTCGGGATTCAGGACAGCCGCAAAACCTCATGGTGGGAGCAGGTCTTTGAGACCCGGCAATCGGTCACGAATGAAAGCGTAGAATCTGCGCGCCGTCGAACGGGTCCGTCAGATAGTGCGCCCTGACCCCGAAAGTCGTCTGTAAACGCTCTGGCGTCAGCACTTGCAGCGGCTCGCCAAGCGCGACCAGACGCCCGCGCTCCAGCACTGCCAGGCGATCGCATTTGAGCGCCTGATTGAGGTCGTGCAGAGCGATCAACGTAGTCACCGGCAGTGCGCGCACCACTTGCAGAATGCTCAACTGATGCTGAATGTCGAGGTGGTTGGCCGGCTCGTCGAGCAGCAGAATCTGTGGTCGCTGCGCCAGCGCCCGAGCGATGTGCACGCGTTGCCGTTCACCGCCGGAGAGGCTGCGCCAGAGGCGGTTGCGCAGGTGCACGGCGTCGACGTCGACCAAGGCTTGTTGGACGATGCTCTCGTCGGCGTCCGACCACGGTTGCAGCGCCGACAACCAGGGTGTGCGCCCCAGCGCGACGGCGTCGAACACTCGAATGCCATCGTCGGTGTCGGCCTGTTGTTCAACCACGGCGAGTGTTTGCGCAATGCTGCGCCGTGACATTCTGCCGAGTACCTGACCGGCAAGCTGCACCTGGCCCGCGCTCGGTTCGCGCAGGCCGGCGAGCAATTTGAGCAACGTCGATTTACCCGAGCCGTTCGGCCCGACAATGCCCAGCGTCTCGCCGCGCTGGACGTCCAGACTGATGCCGTCAAGCAATTGCGCACCGCGCACGTTGAATGCCAGCCCGGCACAGCTCAGAACGTTGTTCATCGTGCGGCTCTCCGGCCCACCAGAATCAGGGCGAATACCGGTGCGCCGACCAGTGCAGTGATGACGCCCACCGGAATCACCTGACCCTTGATCAGGGTGCGCGACAGCACATCAGCGGCGATCAGAAACACCGCGCCACCCAAAGCGCTGGCCGGCAGCAGCCGAGCATGCCCGGTGCCGAGCAGCAGCCGTGCGGCGTGGGGAATCACCAGGCCGACAAAGCCGATCGAGCCGACAATCGACACCATCACCGCCGTCACCAGCGCGGCGCAGCCGATCAGCAAAATCTGCACGCGGCGCACCGGGATGCCGAGGGACGCCGCCGAGTCCGCGCCGAAGGTAAACGCGTCGAGCGCGCGCCGATGCCACAGGCAGACCACCAGCCCGAGCAGGGCCACCGGCACCGCCAGCCACACCGAAGGCCAACGCACGCCGCCGAGATTGCCGAGCAGCCAGAACATGATCCCGCGCGCCTGTTCGGAACTGGCCGAGCGGGTGATCAGAAAGGCCGTGAGGGCGTTGAACAATTGCGAGCCGGCAATGCCCGCGAGAATGATTGGCCCGGTGCCGCTGGCCGAACCGCTGATCCGGGCCAGTACAATCACCAGCACGAACGCAGTGACCGCCCCGGCAAATGCCCCGACCGACAGCGAAATCACACCGGCGCCGACGCCGAGCAGGGCGACCATCACTGCGCCAGTCGAAGCCCCGGCCGAGATGCCCAGCAAATACGGGTCGGCCAGCGGATTGCGCAACAGCGATTGCAGGATCACTCCGCATGTCGCCAGGCCGGCACCACAGGCCGCCGCCACCAATACGCGGGTCAGGCGGTAATTCCAGACGATGCCTTCGTCGATCGGATCAAGCACATACCCGGCGGCCCACAGCTTGTTTGCCAGCACCTGTAGCACCACGCTCGGCTCGATTGCGGTTTCGCCAATCGCCACGCCGCCGACCAAGGCCAGCGAAAGCACCAGCAGGACCAGCAATAAACGGATCAGGCGTCTGCTCATTGCGAAAGATCGAAGCCGTTGATGGCCGTGGCCAGTTGTTCGAGACCCGCGAAGGTGCGCAGGCTGGCCTGCATCGCCATGGCGTCGAGGATGATGATGCGGTTGTGTTTGACCGCGTCCATGTTGCGCGTCACGGGATCGCTGCGCAGGAAGGCGAGTTTTTTCTGATAGTCGTCAGCCGGGAAGCGCCGACGATCCATGCGCGCGATGACCAGGAACGTCGGGTTGGCCTTGGCGATGGTTTCCCAGCCGACGGTCGGCCATTCTTCATCCGACTCGACGACATTGCGCACGCCTAAAGTGCTGAGCATGAAATCGGGAACGCCTTTGTGCCCGGCTACGAACGGCTCAATGTCCATCTCGGCGCTGGAGAACCACACCAGTGCGCTGAGGTCTTTGCGCTGCGTGCGTTTGGCGGTGGCAATCGACTGGGCGAGGCTGGCCTTGAGCTGATCATTGAGCTGTGCGCCGCGTGCCTGCACGTCGAAGATCGCCGCCAGTTGGCTCACGCCTTTATAAATGCTGTCGATGCGAAACGGCGCCAGCCGCGTGCCGTCGGAACCGACGAGGTTGTCCTTGGCCTCGCAGTCGGAGGGCAACAAATAAGTTGGGATCTTCAATTCGTGAAACTGCTCGCGGGTGCCCACCGCGCCTTGCGGACCGACCATCCATTCCAGCTCCACCGCGACCAGTTGCGGGCGCTTGCCGATCACCGCTTCGAAACTCGGTTCGTTATCGGCCAGGCGCTCGATCTTGTCGTTTTGCGGTTTGTATTCGGCCAGCACATCGTTGAACCACAGCGACGTGCCGACGACTTTATCGCCCAGACCCAAGGCATAGAGCATTTCCGTGCCGGCCTGACCGATGGTCACCGTGCGGGTGGGCGCCTGCTGGAAAGTGAGGGGGCTGCCGCAGTTTTCTATCGTCAGTGGATAGTCGGTTGGCGCCGCTTGAGCCAGGGCGCTCAGGCCCAGGCCGGTAATCAGGGTGACAACGCGGGGCAGCAGCATGAAGCAGTCTCCAATTAAACCGTACGGAAGCGGGCGGGTACGGTTTGGAAACACATCAGCGAACGCGGTCATGGCGACAGCGTAAGGCCGGGCTCAAGCAAAAATGCGCGCGGCACGATGTCCTTCCCGGACACCCCGCCGGTTGGTCAGTCACTGTGCCGGCAGGTCTCCTGACTGATGCGTCATCGCCATGCTCCGGCCTTCCCGGGGGCAACCCAGTGGCAGTCGTGGAGCAGGCTCGGCACCTACAGTTGCGGGGGCAGTTCCGATTGATGCGCGAAGCACCTCGGATTCCCTATTAATCCCGTTTGGGAACCAGCGGCGGCATGGTAGTCGATTTGCGCGGTGGAGGGGGAGGCGAATCTGCCACGGCATCGAGTTAGCTGTTGGCATTGCAATCTGTCGTGTGCGCTGATTAATATACGATCCATATACAAATCGTATCGGATATACATATGGGCATCGTAAAGATTTCAGAGGACATGCACGAGAATCTGCGCATCTCCAGCAATGCACTCAGCCGCTCGATCAACGCTCAGGCCGAGCACTGGATGCGCATCGGCATGCTCGCCGAATTGCACCCCAACCTCGACCACAGCGCCATTTGCCGCCTGCTGATCCGCGCCGAACAGAACGGCGGACTGGATCTGCATCAACTGACCCAGGAAGCCGTCAGCGCATGAGAAACCAGATCAAGCTCAACACCCCGGCCGAGATCGCAAAATCCCGCGCGGCCGGCAAACTCGCCGCGCAAGTGCTGGCGATGCTGGTGCCGCACGTCAAGGCGGGCGTGACCACCGATGAACTGGATCGGCTGTGCAATGACTACATCGTCAACGTGCAAAAAGCCGTGCCGGCCAACGTCGGTTATCACGGTTTTCCGAAAACCGTCTGTGCGTCGGTCAACGACGTGGTCTGCCATGGGATTCCGTCGGGCACGCCGCTGAAGGACGGCGACATCGTCAACCTCGACATCGCGGTAATCAAGGACGGCTGGTTCGGTGATACCAGCCGCATGTACGTGGTCGGCGAAGCGACACCTGAAGCGCAGCACCTGATCAAGACCACCTACGAGGCCATGTGCGCAGGCATTCGCGCCGTGCGTCCGGGGGCGACGCTGGGCGATATCGGCCATGCGATCCAGAGCCTGGCGGAGAAGGAGGGCTTCAGCGTGGTGCGGGAGTATTGCGGCCATGGCATTGGCAAGGTCTACCACGATGAGCCGCAGATTCTGCATTACGGCTTTCCCAATCAAGGCATGAAGCTCAAGGCCGGGATGATTTTTACCGTCGAACCAATGCTCAATGCCGGCAAGCGTCATGTGAAGAACATGCCCGATGGCTGGACCGTGCTGACCAAGGATGGCTCGCTGTCGGCGCAGTGGGAGCATATGGTCGCGGTGACCGAGACCGGGTTTGAAGTGCTGACGGCGTGGCCGGATGAGATTGAAGGTTTTACGCCCATCGTCTGAAAAAGGGCCACCGCAGCCCGACGCTGGGGTGACCCGAGGGTGAAATGCGGTCCAATTGTAGGAGTGAGCCTGCTCGCGATAGCGGTCTATAAGTCAACATCGTTGGTGTCTGACACACCGCTATCGCGAGCAGGCTCACTCCTACAGGGGGCGTGGGGTGTCAGGGAAAACTCAATGAGCACCGGCAGCCTTGTTGAGGTCTCCCTCGGTCCACTCGGTATAAACGCACGCATCCGCCGTGGCCCAGCGCACCCGTACCGGGTCCCCGGCCTTGAGCGGCATGCCCGCGGCTGACAACGCTTTCACTGTCATCGAAGTCCCTCCCGACGTCACCACGCTGCACGTCTGGCTCTCACCGAGAAACAGCACCTCCACGACCTTGGCCGAAACCTCGTTCCAACCCGCCGCCAACGGCTCAGCAATCGCTTGCTGCACGCTCAATGCCAGCGCTTTTTCCGGGCGCACCATCAGCAGCACGTCCTGATCAGTGTGCAACCCGGACGTCAGCCGAATCGACAGCGCCTGCCCCTCGAAACTGGCTGCCGCGTTGCCCTGCGCCTTGAGCTTGAGAAAGTTGGAGTTGCCCAGAAACGAGGCGACAAACGCGTTCGGCGGATTCTGATAGAGATCATAGCCGCTGCCCAGTCCGACAATTTTGCCGTGGCTGAAGATTGCGATGCGCTGTGACAAACGCATGGCTTCTTCCTGATCGTGGGTCACGTAAACGATGGTGATGCCCAGGCGTCGGTGCAACTGGCGCAGCTCGTCCTGCAAATCCTCGCGCAGCTTTTTATCCAGCGCACCGAGTGGCTCGTCCATCAGCAAGATGCGCGGCTCGTAAACCAGCGCCCGCGCAATGGCGACACGTTGTTGCTGACCACCAGACAGTTGCGAAGGGCGGCGATGGGCGAATTGCTCGAGCTGCACCAGTTTCAGCATCGCGTCGACACGTTTTTCGCGCTCGGCCGTGGCCAGTTTGCGGATCGCCAGCGGGAACGCGATGTTGTCGCGCACCGACAGATGCGGGAACAGCGAGTAACGTTGAAAGACCATGCCGATGTCACGCTTGTGCGGCGGCACGTTGACCAGCGACTGGCCGTTGACGAGGATCTCGCCGCTGCTCGGCGTCTCAAACCCGGCGAGCATCGACAGCGTCGTACTTTTGCCCGAGCCACTGGAGCCGAGAAAGGTCAGGAACTCGCCGTCCTTGATGTCCAGCGAGATGTTGTCGACGGCGGCAAAGTCGCCGTAGTGCTTGTTCAGGTTGCGCAGGCTGACCAGCGGTTTGTCGTTTTGCGCGGATGCGTCTTTGATCACGGCACTCATGTCGTACTCCAGGGCGCTCAGGCGCTGATTTCGTTGCGCCGGCGCAGGGCGGCGGCGATCACCATGACCAACACCGAGAGGCCGATCAGCAGCGTCGAAGCGACGGCGATCACCGGGGTCAGGTCCTGGCGCAGGGTGGTCCACATTCTCACGGGCAGGGTTTGCAATGTGGGACTTGCCATCATCACGCTGAGCACCACTTCGTCCCACGAAACCAGGAAGGCGAAGAGGGCGCCGGCGACCATGCCCGGACGGATTGCCGGGAACGTCACCTTGAACACCGCTTGCAGGCGCGAGGCGCCACAGATCACCGCGGCGTCTTCAATCGACTGATCGAACAGCTTCAGCGAGTTGATGATCGAGATGATGGTAAACGGCAAGGCGACGATCACGTGGCTGACCACGAAAGCGAACATCGTCCCGGTGTAACCGAGCTTGAGGAACAGCGCGTACACCGCCACGGCGATGATCACCAGCGGCACGATCATCGGCAGGGTGAACAGGCCGTAGAGCATTTGCCGTCCGGGAAAGCGTCCGCGCACCAAGGCAAACGCGGTTGGCAAACCGAGCGCCACCGCGCAAATCGTGGTCAGCACGGCAACCTTGAGGCTGGCTGCGGCGGCGTTCATCCAGTCGGGGTTGGAAAAGAACTGGCCGTACCATTTCAGCGTCCAGCCCGGCGGCGGAAACACCAGCCACTGCGAGGAGCCGAACGACAGCAGCACGATGAACACGATCGGCAACAGCAGGAACAGACCGATCAGCCCGGTGGTTGCATACAAGCCGAAGCGCATCCGCCGGCTCATGGCATTGGGAGTCAGGAGCATGTCGGCTTACCTCGCATTACTGGCGCCAACCGGGGATTCCGGCTGTAGCTTCAGGTAGAAGTAGAACAGCACCAAAGTGATCGCGATCAACAACGCCGCACCGGCACTCGCCAGGCCCCAGTTGAGGAACGACTGCACCTGCTGAATGATGAACTCCGGCAGCATCATGTTCTGCGCGCCGCCGAGCAACGCCGGGGTGACGTAATAACCGAGCGACATCACGAACACCATCAAACCCCCGGACGCCAGACCCGGCCGGCACAGCGGCAGGAACACCCGGAAGAAGTTGGTCCATGGGCTGGCGCCGCAGATGGAGCCGGCCTGCAGGATCATCGGGTCGATGGCCTGCATGGTCGCCTGCAACGGCAGCACGATGAACGGGATCATGATGTAGCTCATGCCGATCACCACACCGGTGAGGTTGTGCACCATCTCCAGCGGCTGATCGATGATGCCCAGCGCCATCAGCGCCTTGTTGATCACGCCGGACGCTTGCAACAGCACCAGCCACGAGTAAGTGCGGGCGAGCAGGCTGGTCCACATCGACAGCAGCACGATATTGAGGATCCAGCGCCCCCAGCCGCGCGGCACCAGCGTGATCGCCCAGGCCAGCGGAAAGCCAAGCAACAGGCTGAACAGCGTCACCAGCCCGGCCACCGAAAAGGTGTTGAGCAGCACCCGTGCATACGCCGAGTTGGCGAACAGTTGTTCGTAGTTGCCCAGGCCCGGCACAGGTTCGAGCACGCCACGCAACAACAAGCCAATCAACGGCGCGAGAAAGAACAGGCCGAGGAACAGCAGCGCCGGAACGAGGTTGCCGGCGCCGCGCCAGCGTTGCTTGAAGGCCGAACCGGCAGCGCTGCCAGCGCTCCCGGTGGCCGTGGAGGGACGGGGCGCAGTGGCCGCGATTTTCATTTGACCAGCCATTCGTTCCACCGTGTCGCGATGGCCGGACCGTTCTTGGCCCAGTACGCGAAATCAAGGGTGATCTGATCCTTGGCGTAGGCCGTCGGCAGGTTGGGGGCCAGCGTCGAATCCAGACGCTCCACACTGTCGAGGTTGACCGGGGCGTAAGCGGTCAGGTTGGAGAAGTCGGCCTGGCCTTTGGCACTGCTGGCGTTGGCCAGGAACTTCATCGCCGCGTCCTTGTTTTTCGCGCCCTTGGGTATGACCAGAATGTCGGCCATGACCAGGTTCTGTTTCCAGCTCACGCCCACCGGCGCGCCGTCTTCTTGCAGGGCGTGCACGCGCCCGTTCCAGAACTGGCCCATGCTCGCTTCGCCGGACGCCAGCAGTTGCTGCGACTGCGCGCCGCCGCCCCACCAGACGATGTCTTTCTTGATGGTGTCGAGTTTCTTGAAGGCGCGATCCAGATCCAGCGGATAGAGCTTGTCGGCCGCAACGCCATCGGCCAGCAGCGCCAGTTCGAGCACGCCAGGGCTTGGCCATTTGTACAGGGCGCGTTTGCCGGGGAAAGTTTTGGTGTCGAACAGTGCGCTCCAGTCCTGCGGCTTGTTGGCGCCGAGCTTGCCTTCGTTGTAGCCCAGGACGAAGGAGAAGAAAAACGAACCGACGCCATGATCGCTGACGAAGCGCGGGTCGATCCTGTCGCGCTGGATCACTTTGAAATCGAGGGGTTCGAGCAGACCTTCGGCAGCGGCGCGCAAGGCGAAATCGGCTTCGACATCGACCACGTCCCACTGCACGTTGCCGCTTTCGACCATGGCCTTGAGCTTGCCGTAGTCGGTCGGGCCGTCCTGCACGACGGTGATACCGCTGGCCTTGCTGAATGGATCGGCCCAAGCCTGTTTCTGCGCATCCTGGGTGCTACCGCCCCAGCTGACAAAATTGACGCTCTCGGCAGCCATTGCAGCCTGGCCGGTAACGCTGAGCAGTCCCGCGAACAAGATCGCGGTTGCAGCTTTGTTCAACACCATTTTTTACGCCCTCATTGTTGTGTTTTTGAGCGGGCCTTGCGTTGTTGCCCGCCTGTCGGGAGCAGTAGCTGGACGTTTTGCTGGAGCGTCCGGTCTATGGAATATCATATTATGGTATTCCAAACTTTGTGCAAGCACTTTGCCTTACCGGTTATCTGGCGAAGCTGGTTTTTGGGAGCTCAGATGAATCAATTTGAAATGCAGAACCCTGTAGGAGTGAGCCTGCTCGCGATTGCGGTGTGACATTCAGCAATGATGTTGACTGATACACCGCAATCGCGAGCAGGCTCACTCCTACAGTTTGGATTTGTGTTTGACGTGAGTTACTCGGTGAACGGGATGCTCTCGACGACCTCCAGGTCATACCCGGTCAACCCCGCATACTTCAGCGGCGGCCCAAGATGGCGCAATTTGCCCACCCCCAGGTTCTGCAGAATCTGCGCCCCAGTCCCCACTTCCGAATAAATCCGCGACTGCGAGCGACTGAACTGCCGTGGCGGCTGGGTCAACTGCGGCACACGTTCAAGCAATGCCTGCGACGATTCATGATTGGCCAGCACCACCACAACCCCATGACCTTCCGCTGCGACCCGTTGCAGCGCCGCCCACAGCGTCCAGTTCGTCGGCCCGCTGTACTCGGCGCCGACCAGATCGCGCAGCGGATCGATCACATGCACGCGCACCAGCGTGGGTTCTTCACGGCGCAGGTCGCCCATGACCATCGCCATGTGCACGCCGCCCTCGATGCGGTCTTCAAAGGTGATCAAACGGAAGGTGCCGTGCACCGTCGGCAGCTCACGTTCACCGATGCGCTCGATGGTGTGTTCGGTGCTGAGGCGATAGTGGATCAGGTCGGCGATGGTGCCGATCTTGATCCCGTGCTTGCGCGCGAACTGTTCCAGATCCGGGCGGCGGGCCATGGTGCCGTCGTCGTTCATCACTTCGACAATCACCGAAGCCGGCGTGAATCCGGCGAGGCGCGCCAGATCGCAACCGGCCTCGGTGTGGCCGGCGCGGGTCAGCACGCCACCTTCCTTGGCACGCAGCGGGAAGATATGGCCGGGCTGCACCAGGTCTTCGGCGCGGGCATTCGGCGCGACAGCAGCGGCAACGGTGCAAGCACGGTCCGCTGCGGAAATGCCGGTGGTCACGCCAACCGCCGCCTCGATCGACACGGTGAACGCGGTGCTGAACACGCTGCCGTTGCTCGGCACCATTTGTTCCAGGCCCAGACGCTGGCAGTGTTCGTCAGTCAGCGTCAGGCAGATCAACCCGCGCGCTTCGCGAGCCATGAAACTGATAGCCTCCGGTGTGCAGCGGTCGGCGGCCAGCAGCAGGTCGCCTTCGTTCTCGCGGTCTTCGTCATCGACCAGCAGAACCATTTTGCCGAGGCGATAATCTTCGATGATTTCTTCGATGCTGTTGAAGGCCATGCTGGACTCTCAGGGTTCGTTGGAAATATATTGGTATACCATAATACAAAATCAACAAAGAGGTCACTATGAAGGCGTACTGGATTGCTCATGTGGATATAGCCGATGCCGATCGCTACAGCCAATACACCCAACGCACGCCGCAGGCGATTGCTGCGTTTGGCGGAAAGTTTTTGGCCAGAGGCGGGCGCAGCGAGGCGATGGAAGGGCGGCCAACGCCGCAGCGCACCGTGATCATCGAGTTTGAGAGCTACGAAACAGCCGTGGCGTGCTATCGCTCGGCGGCGTATCAGGAGGCGAAAAGTTACCGCGAGGAATGGGCGAGGGCGGAGATCATCATCGTCGAGGGCATCGCCCCGATCTAAGCAACACCACCAAACCCCTGTAGGAGTGAGCCTGCTCGCGATAGCGGTGTGTCAG